>CAUTSU010000017.1:0-7095 GCA_963541105.1 uncultured Alphaproteobacteria bacterium | reverse complement strand
AATTCCATCTATTCATATTGGTTGAAAATATAAATTCATTTTTATTAAACTGAGTAGATTTATTATCAACCCTAGTATGATATGATAATTTAAATAGTTTATGAGAATAAGCCACTCTTCCAACAATATCAGAAAAACCAGAATCAGATAATAATCCACTATATTGAGGATACTCTTTACTGTCGGTGATACTATACGATTGTCCAATCATTAATGATAGGTTATTTTCTTTATAATAAGTTCCCCATTTAAGGGCATAATTAACACGATTACCAATTTCAATTAAGTCATATCCAGCATTTCTATTCATAGAAAATAAATTATTATCACTTAGTTCTGTATCTATAGAATCTAAATTTTCTATTTTCCAATTTTTTTTAGTTTTTGGTGAGGTTACAAATTGAATAATAGGTTCAAAAGTTTCTAACCCTAATATGCTATTTCTATAAACTGGGTAACTTGCCATAATACTTGCAGATATATGTGATCTTGTGACTAAATCATCTGTTAAATAAGTGAATTGAGATTTATCAGGGTTATACAAAAACACATCTCTAAGATTATAGTAATCTTGCCTTGCAAATAATGATGTTTCTAAGACCATACCATTTAATAATACATTATTGTTTTGCCTTAAAACAGATCCCGTTATACGAGTACTATGATAATTTTTTGTATTTCTAATTTTTCGTTTGTTTATATTTATGCTATTTAAATTAAGTGCCCAAAAACCACCAAGACTATCTCCATCAGTTCTTCCATAATAATTAAAATTTGGATATATACTTGTAACATCATCAATAACTGATGTCTGATTAACTCGTAAATCTTGATATGAAATTCCATTTATATTTAAACGACTACGCTCCCAAAATCCATCTATGGATACATCTGATTTTAAATATGCTGCATTTGAAAAATTATATTTTCTTAAATATGTATCACTTGATACTCGATTAATTTTTAATGATGCTTTAAAGATTTTAGATAAAATTATATTACTTTTAAAATCTGTATACCATAACCGATTTGCTTTAGCTGCACTCAAATTTGAATGTCCTTTGTAGTCTATGTCAAAATATTTAAAATTATGTTTATAATCCAATAAGACCAGGTGTTTATTTTTTGCATTAAACATTGGGGAAATTGTTAAAGATGAATATGGATCTGTGTAAATATAAATTGGCAAAATTACAGATGTTCCAGTTGCACTAGAAGTGCCAATTTTAGGAAATAATAGACCAGAACTATGTTTAATTGTGGGATCTGGATGTATTAAATACGGAAAATACATAATTGGTAATCCCCACATGTAAATAACTGCATGTTTATATGATATAGTCTTACTTTCTAAATTTTGATGTATTTTGTATGAATAGATTTCCCAAGTTGGTGTTTTTTCATTGTCATTATTGTGATCGCTAGGTAAAACATTACTGTTTAACGATAGTGCTGTTTGTATGTAATAATCATTATCGTGATTTTCACAATTGCTTTGTCTTTCATTAATTTTTAAATATATTGGACATGCAGTATATGTAGTATTTTTTAAAGTATGAACATTATCATATTCACGCACCATACTTTCTGATTTTATAATCGAACCATCAGAAAGTTTTATTTCTGTTTTTCCTGCTTGTATTTGTTTAAAGTCGGCAGTCATTGAAACATCTTTTGTTTTGACGATATTATTGTTTTTATTTAAAATAACATTTCCATCAATCATTATTGTGTTATTTGCAACATTGTATTTCATATTATCTGCATAGAAATATGATTGTTTATCTGGAGAGATAGATTTTACCCCACCTATGGTTTTTGCTATTCCTGTGTTTGAATCATAAATAACACCATCTGTTTCAAAAATAGCATTATCTACCTTATCACCGAATGATAAATTGTTTTTCTCGGTAAAATTAGGTTTTTCAAATTGAGCCAGCGAATATTTACCAATAAATACAGAGCCAATAGTGAACAATATGAAAATTGGAATATGTATACCATTAGATTTAGTATTTTTTAAATTCTTCAACTTTTTGGCAATTCTTTTCCTATGAAATTTTAGAATACTAATTGTTAATTTATCGGAATATAGTATATATAGCAATAAACATATTATTAGTAGTGTAAGTATGTATGTCATTGGCCATAAAAAATAATTATTTTTTATAATAACATTAAATAAAAACATGTATATTATTTGTATGGTAATCATCGATACAATAGACATAAAAATTATTACAGTATTAGATCGTCGATTAAGAGATGTACGTAACATAAAAACTAAAGCAATAAGACCAAAGATCATTATATATAAAGGGGTTATAAAACGTCTGTGTATTTCTGTTTTATATTCACTAAAGTTACTATCATTTGCATATCCTAATTTTTTAGCAAAAAATAATTGACGCATAAATAAATCTTTTGGTTTATATGATGGATTTGATTTTGCTGTTGTAATTCCCATATTCACTATATAGTTTTCAAATGTTCCAAATACATAATTATTATTTTTAGTTTCTTGTATACTTCCATTTGTTAATGCAATTATCGCACCATCAGGCGAGTCAATTAATTTACCTTGTGATGCTATTATTGTACGGGGATTATTTGGTTTTCTGGTATCATGTATAAAAATATCTATAAATATATCTTTTTTTGCCTCTTTAACATATAACATTAGTCCTTTTGAAATTTCTGTAAACTCACCATCTTTTACAAACATAGCAATAACCGAGTTTGTAATTTTAAATTTATAATCACGAAATTTTAAATAAAATGCAGGGGATAAATACAGAACTAAGTAATAAGATATAACAGTTATTACAATCATAAATGTAATTGCTGGTTTACTTATTAATTTAATGTCTATCCAATTTGATTGCATAACTACTATTTCTTTATCAGAAATTAATTTATTATAAATGTACAGTATAACCGCAAAAACTGACAAAGGTAAAACAACAGTTAAAATTGTTGGAAGTAAAAGCATAGTAAAATATAGAAATGATGAAACAGATATACGACTAGATACCATGAAAGAAATTAATCTTAATACTTGTGTCAGCCATGCTATACCCACCAAAACAAATAAAAATGAGAAAATTGCAACAAACAATTGTTTTAAGATATACCTGAATATAATACTATTACTATTCATTGGTATAAAATGTTTTAAATGTAAAAATATATTTTTCATATGAAACATTATTAATAACTATATCTTTAGTTTTTCAATAAGTTGTTCAACTTCATCTAACCATTTTGTAACAGAACATTTAATCCCATTTTTCCAAAAATTTTCATTATTAGGATTTAAATTAAAAGGTTTCATCAGTTCAACTGCATTTCTTGTGTCTCCTGATTTTAACATATCCAAATATAATTCTTTAAATTGTTCATGCCCAAACTTATCATACTCTGCAAACAGACTTTGTGTAAATAACTCACCAAAAGCGTATGAATATACGTAAAATGGTCTCATAAAGTGTCCAACATATGACCACATGGCATCCATATTTGAATAGTTAAAAATTTCATTGTCATTTCCATAGAATGTTTTTGTAACCGATACCCATACATTATTAAAATCAGATACAGAAATTTTTCCGTTATTTCTCATGTCATGTATTTTTTGTTCAAAAACTGAAAAACTGATTTGTCTTACAACGCTGTTCATCCAATCCCCTGATTTTTCAAGTAATAAAGCCAATTTATCAATATCTGAATCAATATACTTTAAAAGATATCTAAATGTAATCATTTCTCCAAAGATACTTGCAGTTTCTGCATAGCATAAAGGTGCATGCTGCATTAACACCCCTTGTTTTCTACCTGCTAGTAATCCATGTATAGAATGTCCCATTTCGTGGGCTAGTGTCATGACATCACGAATTGAACCTTGGTAATTTAAAAATACGTAAGTATCTGGTTGATTATCTGGTATTGTTAAACTACACGAAAATGCACCTGTTGTTTTTCCAGAATATATATCGGCATCAATGTGTTTTTTTTGAATTATTTCATCAAAAAGCTGTACCATTTCGCTTGAAAAACTTGCATATGCTGATCGAACAATATTGACAGCTTCTTCCCATTTTATTTTTTTCGTTGATGCAAATGGCATAGGTGCATTTCTATCTGACCAATTTAAAATTTTTTTGTGTAATAATTTAGATATTATTTTATAATAACGTTTTGCTTGAAATACTCCATCTGTTTCAATTGCTGTGTGTAAAGCATTAACTGTTTCTTTATCAACCATATTTTCGATATTTCTTGATTCCATAGCATACGAGAATTTCCTATCTAAATCAGATACATTTTTGTATCCAATTGAATTATTTAATGCCTTTGCCCTCATATCAGAATATGAAAATCCACCAATATCGCTAGATGGATGTTTTAATGTATCATTTATTATCTTTAGTGCACTAAATCTTATTTTTGCACTTTTATCGGTTGATAATATGTGAAGTATTTCTTGAAAAGAAATAAACCTTGATTTTTTATTGAACAAATTAATCCAATTAGCTTTGGGATTTTTAAATTTAATTTTCGTATCTAATTCATCCATTATTTCATCCCAAACTCCAACTCCAAATGGAGAACGTTTCGAAATGGCGATTTCTACGTTTTCTGATAAATTATGTTTTGCAAGTAATCTTATTTGATTCAAAAGGGTTTCATGTTTTTTTAATAATTCAGAATTACTTACCTGCTTGTCATAAATTTCATTATCCAATTTTCCAAGTTCTATCGGAAAATATGCAGTTAGTGGAGATATCTGTTTAGAGCATTTTTCTTCAATGATACTTTGTTTTTTTAAAATATTCTCATCTCCTGCGTGAGTTGCCAAAAGTAAGGAAAAATATACAAATATTTTGTTTTCTATCTCTGACATTTTGATGTCAATTTTTAATGCTTCCTCAAGGTTTGTAGATAATTTTCCCTTAAATGAGTAGAAATCATTTGCCAGTGATATTAAATGATTAACATCTATATCAATTTGTGGATCTTTTATATTTGTATAAAAATTTGATAAGTCCCATTTTGGTAACTCAGCATTCATAGATAAAGTGTTCTTTGATATTTTATAGTTCATTTTAATCTTTCAAAATAAATTACTTTACAATTTAATACAAATTACTGCACAATAATAGGGTAGTATCTTTGTATTGCAGTATATTGCATATGTTGATAATATAGCAACAAATAAAAATTTATAAATATAGGTAAAGGTAGGTATGGTTAGGCATAATAGTGATTCAATTGATCCAGTCATAGTTAATAATTACGAAGTTAGATTAACAAAAAATGATGCAGAAATTTTGGCATGCCAAAAATTAAGATATAATCATTTAATTAAAGAATATACAGAAGGTGTTGGTGATAATAATGATGGTGTTAATCCTACCAGTGCAGAAGATGCAAGAAATGGGATTGATAAGGATGATTTTGATGATTACTGTGCTCATTTAGTTGTTATTAACCATGATTTAGGGGAGGATCCAGATAAGAATATAATTGCCACATATCGTTTTATGCGTAAGGAGCATAAAGAAAAAATTGGTAGATGGTATTCAGAAACTGAATTTGATTTGGGAAAAATTAAGCCAATAGAAGATAAAGTATTGGAATTAGGTAGGGCAACTGTTCATACAGATTTTAGAAATAATATAACACTAAATTTACTGTGGCATGGTATCGCAGTTTATATTAACAAATATAGCATAAAATATATGATTGGTACTGCATCATTTCACAGTACAGATATGAATGAATTAAAAGAGTCGATGTCGTTTATATATCATTACTGCCCGATGCCAGATAACTATAATGCTCCTGCAATAACTGAATATGCCCGCGATATGAATTTGATACCAAAGGATCAAATTGACCCTAAAAAGGCTTTGTTAAATTTACCACCTGCTATTAAAGGATATTTTCGCATAGGCGGATGCACTTTTAGCAAGTCTGCTTTTATTGATTACCCATTTGGATGTATTGATATTTTGACATTTTTTGAAGTTGATAAAGCAAGTGAAAAATATGTAAAACATTATTTTAAGGAGGATAATTAGCTTGAATCTTCTAAAAAATCTAAATCTTTTCAGCAAAATTAAAATTGTTTTTGGGTTGATTTTGGCATCAATTCGTCTGTTGTTTACAGTAATTTGGATTCCTCTTCAAGTTATACCAACGGTTACTTTATATCCAATTTTTAAAAATAGGGTTGATTGGTATCGTTGGTTTTTCTGGAAAGTAGCCGGTTTGGTAATTGGTTTTAAATTTGTTATTATTGGAAAGTTTTCAAAAAATCGTCCTTTAATGGTTCCAATTAATCATACGTCTTTATTTGATATAATTTGTTTTGCCTATGCTTTTAATCCCAATTTTATATCAAAAGCGGATGTTGCCAATTGGCCGTTTTTTGGACTTTTGGCCCGTAATGCTGGAACATTATTTATTTCAAGGAAAATATTAACTGCTGGTAAAGAAGCAAGTATTTTGGGTGAAAAAGTTATGTTAATGAAAAAACCGGTATTATTTGCTCCTGAAGGAACAACGAATGACGGAGTAAATATATTACCATTTAAATCTGCTTTGTTTGAGACTATTATCCAAAATAAGGATAAAATATTTCTTCAACCGGTTGTTATAAAATATACCCATATAAATGGGAAACGTACAACCGATGAGCAACGAAAATTAATAAGTTGGATTGTTGGTGACAATTCATCAATGCTTGGTAAAATGTTCCAGGTATTAAGATTTTTTCGTTGGACATGCACAATAAAAATATTACAAGAGATAGATGTGAATAACTTTAATGATAGAAAAACCTTAACTGCATACATTGAAAATCTTGTCAGAACGGAATATGAAAGATTATAGATAAGTTATTTCTTGATAATTTTATCTTGTATGATATCTATTGCTAATTCTATTGGTATGTTTTCTCCGTTGTTTATTTTATTTTTGGCATCAGTATTAAGGGCAACGCATTTCTTACCAATTTTAAAGTATGGTCCATATCTGCCAGTTTTGAATAACAATATATCTTCACCTGTTTGTGGAAATTTACCAATATTT
>CAUTSU010000016.1:0-7332 GCA_963541105.1 uncultured Alphaproteobacteria bacterium | reverse complement strand
TTATCGGGAGAATTGCATATAGTTTGCTTTTTGGGATAGTCATTGCATCAATGATTGCATTGATTATTGGATCTCCATTTAGTAGTGTTATAATATCATATGTTGTTATTGCCTTATCTGCCGTTCTTGTATCATATACACATCAAAATTTAAAGTATGTG
This sequence comes from uncultured Alphaproteobacteria bacterium, assembly GCA_963541105.1. GTDB lineage: Bacteria > Pseudomonadota > Alphaproteobacteria > Rs-D84 > CASDRH01 > CAUTVF01. The sequence goes on along the minus strand of CAUTSU010000016.1, from coordinate 7,171 downwards.
TACACATATTTTAAAACAAATTCAGAAGAAAGTGAAAAGATTGCGATATTTGGTGCGTTAAGTTTATATGTAGATTTTATTAATATATTTACAAGTTTACTTAATATATTGGATAGAAAATAATAAAATAAGATTTAACATATAAAATTATTGGAGAGTAAAATGGTTTATAAAATAGATAAAAATATTTGTATTTCTTGTGGACAGTGTGCCGCGGTTTGTCCCGTAGGCGCACCACATTATGGGGACGGTGCATACGAAATTGATGAAAATAAATGTGAAGACTGTGGAGTATGTGCGGAAAATTGTCCAGTAGAAGCAATATCAAAGAAAGAATAAGAATAAAAATAAATTTAATGGATGATTCGTTCATCTAAAGAAAGGATTGAAGTATTATGGCAAAAAAATCACAAACTAATTTAATTAAATTACGTAATCCAGAAACTGGTACATTTTACTTAACGACCAAAAATCCAAAAGCAAAGACTGTCGGTGGGCAAAAGGAAAAACTACAATTAAGAAAATATGATAAAAAAACTCGTAAACATGAGTTATTTGTAGAAGCTAAGATTTAGACAAAATTTGTTTATCTACCACAGTACAGAGTTGTAGAAACAGAATATTTTTACACTTCTTTTCAATTATCTACATACTCCAACGACTTTTTCGATATCGTACAAATCAATAGGTCAATATACCGATAGTTTTAGCATTTTGCTATTTATTTAAAAAACCACACATTTACTTCTTTAATACAATTTCTAGATCTTTACAAAACTATGTCAGTATCTTAGTACACCTTTACTTAAACTGACCTATCCATCTTTTCTCTACTTCCTTGAATTCTGAATCAGTTATCCAATACCTCGGTTTACAAAGCTTAGTAGCTTCCATTGCTTCTTCCCAATATAATTTCCAATCCCCATCTTCCTTCTCTTTCATAGAAAATTCTCTTGGTATTGATTTCATATTTTTTGGAACCCTTCTTTTATTACCATTTTGATCTGTATTTTCATCATATGCTTCGATATAATATCTTCTGGAAATCTTTGGACCATCAACAACAGTTAGCTTATATTTACGTAAACCATCAAAATCTTTAAAACTGTAATTAATACGTGATCCTTGTATTGGGTTACTAAATTTTTCAGTCGCAATAGTCAACGCATCTCTTCTTCCATCAGGAAATATAAATTTATTTTCAGAACCTATACATGGTTTTGTAAATTCATCCCAAGGACCCTTAGGGGAAAACATAAATCCACATGACTGCTCTTTTGACTTTATTTCAACACTATCATCTTTCTGAGTTATTATTAACATTGTTTCCGAAGAATTGTAAGAACTACCACCTTGATAATTACTACTACTACTATTACTTGGATCGCTAGAATATGAACTTTGAGCATAATTACTTGATGATTGCGTTGAATTACATGTGACCTGTGAACCTGGTAGCATTATACCAACCTTCTTTTTATCTTCTGTATAAGAAGATGAAGAGCTACTACTACTCGACATACTTCCATAAGAATATTTAGCATATCCATTTTTATCTGTTCCTGATTGATAATATCCAGTATATGTCTTTGACTTAGAACTCCATGCAGATGCAGAATAATACGAAGCTTTAAATATTCCCATACCACAGATACCATTTGTATAAAAACCCCCTACATTTTTACATTCTTTTTCCATAAGTTTATCAAATGTATCACCCAAACTTTCCCCTATGGAATCTATTGCCATTGCACTTACTTTATTTGGATCCTGTTCCAATCCCTTTACTATTTCCTGTAACTGAGGTGACATATTTTTTGCATTTAATGTTTTTGACGTTGTTTGCATACATGCTTTAAACGGAGCATAACATTCAATTCCTGCAGGTAACAATTTATCTTTACGTAATCCATTTACATCAACACAACCTTTATAATCCTTTCCACACAGACTTTCTTTTGTCATGCACGATCTCATCTCCCCTAGACACTGACTAAAGACTTTATTAGTCATATTTGCTATTTCCATATTTACCTTCAAGTCTGCTGCCAGTTGTTTTGCTTCCTCTTTCTTTAATTGGTTTGCTATATTTCTTGAATTTTCCGCTATTGCCTCCATTGCTTTTGCTTTCCATGCATTCCTTGTTGCTTTTAATGAATCTTCATATTGCAAACAACTTTTTGCAGGAGTCATAAATGTCGAATCATTCATAGATATATATTTTTCACCAGTAGTCATATCAACTTCAACCCTCGTTGTTTCTTCACCACTTTCAGATTTATTATTCGCTTCACATTTTATTTTATTAGATAAAGCTCCTTTATATGCTGCCGTCTTTATAAATTTCTGATAATCTGTATTATTTAATACACTATTCTTATCTTTATTACATGCTTCTTGTTTTGATGCTTCTTCTTTACTACAATCTTTATCTGCCTTTTCTATCCATTCTTTTTTTTCTTTTGTAAAGTTTTTCATATACCTATTACAATCCACACCTTTGGATTTTTTCTTTGCTTTCGCATCAGCTTTCTGTTTTTTTCTTTTTTCACAACTTTTTTTCTTCTTTTCATCTGTTAACTGATTACAATCTTCTTCCAATTCAAAGGCTAATTTACATTTATTAACAAGTTTTGGACCTTTTAACTTTTCACAATCACTTTCATATTCTTTCCATTCTCCTGTCATATAAAATTTTTCTAATCTTCCCTCTATATCACCACAACCTTTTAAAATTTCTAAGTACGATTTACCCTTTGCAGATTCCTTTGGAGCCAACAAACTCTGTAAATATTTACTTCCATCATCTTCATCCTTACCAGAATCACTTAATTTATTTATTACCAGCTCTTTTATTGCATTTTTTAATTTAGATTTTGCAACATCCTCTATACTTGTCGCTGTCATACATATTCCATGTGCCCATCCAAATTCTTCTCCAGGATTTAATGTCATTGATGGAGGTGCAGTATTTAACACAAACACCCATTCTTTTCTTCTTATCCAATTTCCCCTTCCAGATACAAGATTTCCCGTACCAGTACTTGAATAAACCTGATCTATTGACTTACACGATGTCGCAGTTGCTTCACTCAACATACATCCTTTTACAGGTTCAGCACCAGCCATGGCATCAGATATATTACCCCATATCGCTTCTGCACCATACTTTTTACATCCAACTTCTGTTATATTTTTTCCAGATGAATCTTGAAGAACACATATTCCCTTTGAATCTGCACCTAAATCAGACATTATATCAGATGACATATCAACCATCTTTAAACTGTTTGGTTTATGCCAAAAACCCCCAGATATTTTACATTCATTTTCAGCATTTCTTAAGGTATCTTCATCTACACTTCCATCATCTTCACCAGACGAAGGATATTCATTAAATGCATTTGAACATCCACCACGAACTCTGGAACTTAAATCCATGTAATAAGCGGTAGACTCTTTCGTTGCCATATAATCACTATGACCCTTACCGGAATATGCACAACTCTTATCATTTGAATTCTGTTTTTCTTGGCAAAAGAAATTATATTTTTTATAAAGAGCAGTAACCCAATAATCTTCAATATCTCTTTCTGCTTCTTCTTTTATTTTTCCTGTTAACTCTTTTGTATATACTTTAACTTTTTCAAAAACCCATTTACTTGCATCAAATTTACGATTATTTCCAGCATCTCCCGTGTTATTACTTCTCTGTTCCTCATGAGCATTATTACCAGTACCACCAAAATGCTCATTTATCATAAAAGTAAAACTTGTATCCTGCATTTTTGCATTATCTAGCAAATCGTTAATGTAATTATCATAGTTTCCAGCACCCGCATAAACACATCTAAAAGGTTTATCGGACAATACAAGATGTTTTACAGCAGGATCAGTACCCAAAAAAGCGTTTTTATTTAAAATCCTATTTATAAGGGTATCCATACAATTTACATATGCATAAATACAAGAAGCATGTTCTTTACTTTTTGACGCATTACCAGCACGGGACCCAGTAAACCCCAAAAACTCTGTTTTTGATTCAGGTGCACTAGAAAATTGTCCTGTTGGTTGTGCAGAATCAGAACTTCCACCTTGACGTCCACCCCTTAAACTTCCAGATCTCGCAGAACGACCACGACGAGTTGAACCTGACCTTGCAGACTTTCCACGTTTTGTGGACCCTGAACGGGCAGATTTGCCACGTTTAGTAGAACCTGATCTTGCAGACTTTCCGCGTTTTACAGATCCTGAACGGGCAGATTTGCCACGACGATTACCACCAGAACGACGAGACTGTGCATATAAATTATCGTTAAATGATTGGATAACTAAATTAAGAGTAAAAACAGAAATAACAACACATCCCAAAAACAATAACACTGATTTTGATGAAATTTTCAATTTATTTCTTATCTTATCTACAACTTTCAATTTATACCTCTTCTCTATTATCTATTTTCAACAAGATAGATAGATAGATAGATACCTACCATCTTCTACCATGGGCGTATTATATCACAGAAATAAGGTTAAACAAAGTAGATTTTTCAATGTTATTTATGAAATAACTGAGACCAATTTTGTTTCATAACAGAATTAATTTTATCTTTTATAAAACCACTTGGTTCACAAATATTTTTTTCTTTCACGATTGTTAAAACACGATTAATTGCAGAATTTTTTGAATTTTGAATAAATATTCTATTCATAAAACAATTATTATTTACGATATTTCCCCACCCGGAAGGTACAAAAACAAAATTATCAATTGGTTTTATTTTTTCACTATCCACAGAATTAATCATTTTAAAAAAATTTGTAGAAAATGAATATTGCTCAGATACTCCATGTATACTTTTATTAACATTCACTTTATTAAAAAAAGAGGATTTAATCGTTTTATTTACAGTTTCAGTTGATGATTTTACCTGTATACTATCAGATGATAAGGCAACCCCAGGTAAAATTAAGGCAATATCTTCTACATTACTCATTACACTTTCAAAAACTTGATCAGATGGAATACTTCTAAAATAATTTTGAGAAATAGACTGAATTACAAAAACCCCACAAATTCCTTGATAATAAAAACCACCTGCACTTTCACATGAATTTTTCATTAATTTTACATATTCATCAGATAAAGTTACAGAAATACTATCAACAGCCATATCAATCATTTGATCTGAATTTATTTGACTATATACCTCAGCAATTTCTGGATTATCAGAATTAGAAGCTTTAGAAATACTTGATATTATACAATTTCTATATTCTGGGTAACATTCAAGTGATAAATTTAAAATTTTATCCTCTTTCAGTGGTATTTCAGTAGATACACACCCCTTTAAATTTTTATCGCAAAACCTTTCTGAACAAGAATAGAATTTATGTAAACACTTAGAATAAAATTTACTATACTCTTTTATATCAGATAAATTTTTGTTTGTTTTTTGTTTTATGCGATTCATTTCTGCAAGTTTAGCTTCCCGTACTTTGTCATCAGGAATTAAATCAAATAAACCTTGTTGAATATTATTTGAATAAATTTTATTACAAAAACTTATTGATATTACAAATAGCAAAAAAACAGATCTTATAAAAGAAAAATGTGCAATATCAAACATAACATTATGATATCACACAATTTACAAAAACTAAGTAAAAATAATTAATAAATCGGAAATTTACTACATAAAGCAATCACTTTTTGTTTTACATTATTTGTAATTTCAGCAATTGCTTTATCATTGTCTTTGTGTTCAACGTATCCTACAATCGCTTCATTTATCAAATCTGCAATGTACTCAAATTCACTTTCTTTAAATCCTCGTGTTGTACCAGCAGGAACACCAACCCTTATTCCACTTGTAACTGTCGGAGGTAATGGATCATTTGGTATTGCATTTTTATTGCATGTTATCCCACAATTTTCAAGCATTACATCAGCTTCCGCCCCTGAAATTTGCTTTTTACATAAATCAACAAGTAATAAATGTGTATCTGTTCCACCACTTACCAAATCAAAACCATGTTTTAAAAGACGATTTGCAAAAGCAGATGCATTATTTTTTATTTGAAGTTCATATTTTTTAAAGTCTTCTGTTAATGCTTCTCCGAATGCAACAGCTTTACCAGCAATTACATGCTCTAATGGACCACCTTGAGTTCCTGGAAAAACCGCTTTATCAATTTTTTTTGCAAGTTCTTCATTGTTTGTAAGAATTATTCCGCCACGAGGTCCCCTGAGCGTTTTATGTGTTGTTGATGTTACCACATCTGCAATATTTATAGGTGAATTGATCAATCCTGCAGCAACCAGCCCGGCAAAATGAGCCATATCAACCATTAAATACGCCCCAACACTATCAGCAATTTTTCTAAAACGAACAAAATCAATTTCCCTTGGGTATGCAGAACCTCCTGCGATAATTATTTTTGGATTATGTTCAAGTGCAAGCTTTTCAACCTGATCATAATTAATAAATCCACTATCGGTTAAACCATATTGAACAGAATTAAACCATTTTCCTGATATTGTTGGTTTTGCCCCATGAGTTAAATGCCCACCAGCAGATAATGACATACCCAAAATAGTATCACCAGCTTTAGCAAGAGCAAAAAACACAGCAAGATTTGCATTTGCTCCACTATGCGGTTGAACATTTGCAAAATTACAATTAAATAATTTTTTTACACGTTCAATACACAAGCTTTCAATTTCATCAATATATTTACAACCTTGATAATATCTTTTATTTGGATACCCTTCAGCATACTTATTGGTAAGTACTGATCCCATTGCTTGCAAAACTGACTTTGAAACTATATTCTCAGATGCTATTAATTCAATTTGATTTTGTTGACGATTAAGTTCTTTGTTAATCAAATTGAAAATTATTTCGTCAGTATCTCCTAAATTTTTGTTAAAAAAATCATTTAAATAATTTGATGCATAATTTGACATTCTGTTTCCTTATTTTAATAGTTATGATATTTTCATTAATCTTCGTATATGACGCCCTGATACATCATCAAAATCAGTATTTAAAAATGTATCAATACATTTAACCGCTAAATCATAATCAACCACCCTTGCTCCCAAAATCAATACATTCGCATTACTATGATTTTTTGCCAGATGTGCAGTAAATTCATCGTGTACAAG
>CAUTSU010000015.1:0-7737 GCA_963541105.1 uncultured Alphaproteobacteria bacterium | reverse complement strand
ATTTTAGCAAATCTTTTGAACCTGTCCTTAATAAAAACAAACCCATCTTCGTCTATTTCGACTATATCACCTGTATCATGCCATCCATCTTTTGGCGGCTGTATTACCCCAGGATTATCAATTTTAATATATCCAGCCATAACATTATCGCCTTTAATCATCAATACCCCACCTTGTTCAATTTCAGGTAGTTTTTTAATTTTTGCAATCATTCCTGGAAAAACACTACCAACCGATCCGGCACGATTATGCATAGGAGTATTAATAGAAATAACAGGTGATGTTTCTGTAACACCATACCCTTCCAAAATACGAATACCAAACTTATCAATCCACATTTGTTTTGTATCATTTTTTAACTTTTCTGCACCCACAACAGCAATTCTTATATTATAAAAGTCGTATGGATGTGCCTCCCTTGCATATTGGCGGAAGAATGTATCAGTTCCAAACATAACTGTTGAATTGGTTTCATATACTAACTGAGGAATTACTTTATAATGCAGTGGAGATGGATATAAAAACTCTCTTGCCCCACTTGCAAGTGGAACAAAAGTTGCAATCAAACCTAATGAATGAAACATAGGTAATGACATAAAAAGAATGTCTTGAGATGTTATTGCAACACGTGCAAAAATCTGTGCTAAATTTGTTGTTATGTTATGGTGCGTTAGTGCAACACCTTTTGGTGTACCCTCTGATCCTGAGGTAAACAATATTACAGCAATATCATCATAATTGTAAGCATTTGGAACAAAACCAAATTTAACCGCCATAATTGTCTTAAATACGGCAACTAATTTTGTCGATAGTTTTATTTGTTTCTTTATATCTTCCATATATACAATTTTTAATCCAGATTTTTCCAATTCTTCTACTGTATTATGCAGATTTCCTTTTTCGATAAACAATCTTGATGTCAAAATCTGTTTAACAGGTGCTGTTTTACATGCATTTAAAATTGCATTCACACCAAGTGAATAATTCAACATTGTTGGAATACGGCGATATAACTGTAATGCTAAAATTGTTGCAACAGTCGGTATTGAATTAGGAAGTAATACACCAACACGTTCATTTTCTGCTGTTATCTTGTTAAAGATACTAGACAATGCAAAACTACCTAAAATTAATTTACCATATGTTATTGGCTTTCTTGACACATCTTCAAGAACAATACGTTTATGAAAACCAACTCTACCATAAGAACGAGTCGAATCCACTATTACTTTAAACAAGCTCCTCTTTCTATCATATGCATGATATATCATCTCTGCCATTCTATTGTACAAGAATATTCCTGCTTTTTCGCGTTTTTCACGTTCAGTCATACCAGGTTTAAAAGTTAACATATGACAAGGTTCACCAACAAATATTGTCACATGCGGAAATATATGCTTTGAAATATTACGTCCAACTAATTTTGTATGATAGCTATATTGTGCACCCTCAATATGAATTGGTATTAATCTTGATTTTGCCAAACTTGCAATAAAAACAGGAACTTCATAAATTTTCATTAAATAACCTGTTTCTGATATTCGTCCTTCAACAAACATCACAACAAATCGACCAGACTTTACAACATTTGCAACCTCACGAGGCATAAATGTATCATTAGGTTTGTAAAGTATAATATCAGCAAAACGCAACAACAACCAAACCCATTTTCTACCCATCGTCTGTTTTGTCATAACAAAAAATGGACGATACGGAAAAAATGCCCATACAAGTAGTGGATCGATGTAAGACAAATTATTAACAACACAGATACCAGCATCATCTGTTTTTAGCTGTTTTAATTCGGTAATTTTTGCATGATAGAATATTTTAAAAAACCAATATAAAAATAACTTTATTGTGTAATAAAAACTAAATTTTGTTCCACGTGTCAAAAATTTTATCACTAAAGCTCCTTTATTTTTATAAAACGTCGAGCATACTAGCAATCTATAAGCATATTTTCAATAAATTTTTATTTCGTGTCTAATAACTGATAGTATTGTATTCATATCATCATTTTTTGATGACTTATTGTTATGTATGTATCCACATTTAACACATTTATGCGTTATAGTGTAACCATTTCTATTTTGTAGCACATAAATTGGTTTCATTAAGCCATTGCATTTACATGACCTATCGCCTGGATTAATATCGACGTGTTTTGAATACAAACATTTCGGACAATGATTTGTATACCCATTACCTAATACAGCCTCACCGCAATTTTCACAAATGAAGTTTTCTATATTTTTTGTAAATTTTTTTACCATTCATCCATAATAAAAATAAGAGAAAATTTTGTAAATAAAATCCCGCCACAAAGGCGGGATAAAGATGCAGAAAGATGCGGCAACTTGTTAAGGATATACCATTACCAAAATGAAACTGTCTGAATCTTTACTAGTTAAAAAAAACTTTGCACCCAGCTCAGTATCCTTGGCAAAACTATGATTTGCCAATATTTCTTCCAACTCTTTAGCCGTGCTGAAGCCTATATTAAAAGCATTACTCTTACCCAACCTAGCCAATTTTCTGAAAAAGATATCCCAGCTATAAAGCTTCTGCTCATAATTGAGACCCGCACCCGCCAATATGGCGAATATCTCAACTTCTTCTGAAGAGTTAAAACCCTCTCCCACCGCTTGACTTCTCATCAAAACCTCCTAAAAATATTTTGTTGCTTCCGATTATAGACAAATATAAATAAATGTCAATGACTTTATAAAAAAACAATTAAAAAGATTTAATAACTTTTAATGATAACAAGTTTGAAAGACCAGATGATATATCTAAAGAATACATAAACTTTAATATCATTGGATTTTTTACATCATTTCTTGCAAAACTAAATCCAGTAGACAACGAAAAATTATGTAAATTGTTGCTATCCGTATTTGTTATAAATTTATAATCATAGCCCATATCAACAAAATAAGATTCCACATCTAATGGTTTATGAGATAAGTTGTATTCATAATCAATTGATGCAAAAGGTATTATAGACAATCTATTATATGAATATATTCTGTTACTATAGGACATCCCATATCCAACTATAAAATCATTATATGTAAGTGCTTGCACATTACGCTCTAAACCACCAATTCCTGTTTTAGTTTCTTCTTTTATTTCAGACTGTTTATTTAAACCAAACCTTGTAAACGTTTTTACATTGAAATTACTTGTTAACAAATACTTATATTCTGCATAAAAAGATATACCACGAGTATTATATTTTGAATTTAACAACTCACCAACCTTTTCTCTTCCTTGGACATGTTTAAAGAAACCATAAGACAATATATTTGTTAAATAACTTCTATTAAATTTAGACATTCCATACAAGCTAATATTTGCATTCGAAGTATTAATCGAAAATGATTGCTCTTTTGTATCGGAGCTTACAGCTGACAACGACAATCCCATTAAATATGATTTGGTAAATTGCTTATCCACTCCAGTTATAAAACCAGAAGCTTCTGTCCTGAATGAATTAAAATGACTATGCTTATTATTTTTATCAACTGAGTATATACCATCCGCCCATATCCTAACATTTCCATCTGTACTATCCCCGCTATCAACAATAGGCTGATTTTGAGATATGTCATTTTCATATGAAGGAATATTAATGAGATCAGTTCCGTGTTCATTATCATAATGAAGAGCAAAATCTTTTTTAAGAGAATACATATCTTTTATCGCATGATACTTATTACTATCAGATGACGAAAGGTAATTCATTGATATATTACCACTATCGGATTCTCTTCCTGTTATTTTTGAATCTAAACTTGATAATATCTTTTTAACAACTGATGAGTACCTTTTACGAACTAAATATGTAACCGCATTTGTTGGTGTATAAGTTAAGGATTGTGCCAATAATTTTTTTTCATAATCCGTTGTCAAATTACTTTGAAACTTTCTGATTATAGATTTCAAATATGGATGTTTAAGCTTTGTAGTATCAAAACGTGATAAAATTTCAACTAAACGTTTTTCACTTTCTGTCAAAATTGATTGTGACGGATCGGTTGAAGGAGATGGAGAAACACTTTCAATAGTCAATAATAACTTTTTTCCATCAGGAGATAAATGAATCTTCCATTTTACATTAGGACCCAAGCCAGATGCATCAATATTTCTCTTAAATCTTTCAAAATCAAAATCGCTAAATGATATTTCTGTATTACTTTCCATTAACACATATTGAGTAACACCTAAATTAAAATTAGGATCAGATGATAACCTCAAGACAGTATTATTTTTTATAAACATTTGTGACGCTGTTATTAAAGAATCAGTCGTATATCCATTTAATGTTAAATTAACAACTCCACCATTTTGGCGATATACCCCATTAATTGACAATCTTGAATCACTTGTTAAAGACAAATTTCCATCATTTATAAAGTCATTCAAAACACTAACACGACCATAATTTATAAAATTAGCAAGATTATGGTTTTTAATATTCGATACTGTTGCAAATGAACCATCTGAATTCTCAAATCTACCTTTATTAATTAAATCTTGTGTAGTTAACATTCCTTTATTTGAAAATACAGCTCCATTTTTATTTTCAAATCTACCACCGGTATTAATTATAGATGTATTTCCAGTTTCAAAATTTCCACTGTTAACAAATTGACCTGATACATTTATATTTCCATCATTTTTGTAATGATGATAATTTACAAAAGAACCAGATGTAACATTTCCAGACATAAAATTTACAAATGAATTTTTATTCATTAATTCACCTGTAACCATTAAAATACTACGATTATTAAATATTCCATTTAGTTCATTACTTAAATTAGCTGTATTTAAAAATCCATTATTTTCAAAAACACTTTTATTAGTCAAATTCGTATTGATCGTAATATTTCCTACATTGATAAAATCACCACCAATCTCATTAATTAGTGATGAAGATGTAATATTCGAAGAAGATAAAGATCTAAATCTCCCATGATTTATTAAAGCAGAAGACACATTTAAAGTCGTATTATTGAAAAATGTTCCACCTAAATCATTAACTATTTGAGACACTGTCACAGTTCCAGAGTCATTATCAAATATTCCTTTATTTGTTAAGTTATTTGAAATTGTTAAACTTCCGGTATTTTTAAATAAAGCATTAGCATTATTATCTAAATTGGTAATATTTGCATTGGCAGAAGATGACAAATTATTAAATTCAGCACTATTTATTAAATGGTTAGTCGATAAATTAGCAGTATTATTAAATACACCTATTTCATTTTGAATCTTAGCAGAATTTAACACAGATGAATTATTAACAATACTCTTATTGATAAACGAACTAGAGTTTACAGTACCAGAATTTTTAAATTGACCAGAATTATTATTAATATTAGCAATATTTGCCGTACCACCTGATAAATTTTCGAAAACACCAGTATTATTCAATGATTTTGTTAAAGTTATCTCACCTTCATTTTTAATTTTAGAAATATTATTGATATCTTCTGCAGAAATTCTGCCATTTACCTCATTTTCAAAATCATTGCTTGCATTATTTATTGTTTTAGCTGTTATATTTCCATCATTATTAAGTTTACTTCCGACATCATTATTCAAAGTAGTAATATTTACAATTCCTCCTGCAAATACTTTAAATAAGCCTCTATTTCTTAATATATCAGATACTGTCAAGGTTCCAGAATTATTAAAAGTTCCATTTGCCTCATTTAACAACTTCAAAGCTGTAACATTACCGTTAGAGTCATTATTAACCGTTCCAAAGTTTTCAAAAACACTAGAAACTGTCAGATTACCTTTGTTATTAACAACACCAGAAACTAAATTATTTAAAGATGCAACATTTAAAACAGATGATGCTGTATCATTGGTAAATATTCCGCTATTATTTAATGATTTTGATACAGTGAAATCCCCCTGATTAACAATCCTACCAGAATTATTAACATTATCTGATATAATTCTACCATTTACCTCATTATTGAAGTCGTTACTTGCATTGTATATAGAATCTGACATTACAGATCCAGAATTTTTAAATTTTCCAACCCCTTCATTAAATATTTTATTTATTGTTGTACTCGAACCAGAAAGGGTATTAAATTCCCCTCTATTTTTTAACAATTTACTAGACAATGACCCACTATTATCAATCTTTCCATTTACTTCGTTATTAAAATTTTCCTCAACAAGGAAATTTCCAGAATTTGATATATTTCCGGTATTATTTACAATTTTTGAAGTTATTGTTCCTCCAGATTTGTTTTCAAGCTTATTGCCCATGTTATGAATAATATTTGCAGATACATTTCCATCATTTTCTATTACCCCCCCCAACTTATTAACTATGCTATCTACATTAACATTTGAGCCAGATAATAATTTTAGTCGACCTGTTGATTCATTTATCAAAAACCTTGAAATAACAGTTCCATAATTATTAAAAGAGCCAGCATTATTAATACTTCTCTCTACATCTAGAGTCCCCCTATTTGTAACAGTTCCATTAAAACTATTACGGAATGTGGTACTATTTAATACAGAATTATTAAGGAAAGCACCACCTTCATTTTTAATTCTATCTATCATTGCCGTTGAATTATTCTCAAACAAAGCACCCAAACCATTTGTTAAATCTTTTGCTATTACATCTCCATTATTTATATATTTTGTTCCATCACCAATATTTTTGATTTTATCTATTTTTGCATCAGAATTATTTTCAAATACAGCTCTTGAACTATTTATCAATTCCTTTGTTACTAATTCACCTATATTTTTAAAATCAGCGTTCGAATTATTTATTTTATCAATACGCGCAGAACCTTTATTGCTAAACAACCCTCTATATGAAGCTCTATTATTACTCAATGTTTCAGCCTCAAAATCTCCCTTATTATCTATAATACCACCATTATTAAAAACAGATTTACCCTTAATACTTGATCCACTATCAATTAATAATCTAGATAAAAATGCACCATTATTAACCACTATTTTATTTGAGATTACAACATTAGAATAATTAGTAATTTTTAAAGAAGATGGAGTATAAGGAGTAATTATATTACCTTTTAACAAAAGATCAGTATCGTTCAAATCCGAATTAACAACGCAATTAGACGCATCACACACATAAGCAAAAACATCAAAACAACCTAAAAACAACAGCGACACTAACATGAATATACGAAAATGTATATATGAGCCAATTCGAAATTTCATAACACCACTCCCACAAATCTCATGTACCTGCCTAGCTCTTGATTGTACAGATACAAACTCCCTGACCCTATTATATCAGTAATAATCATTTTGTAAATATTTTTGATTTCAGTAGAAATTAGTAATTATTTTAATGAATTAATTACATTAGCTATCCTTTTATCATCAATAAAATAACAAACCTTATTGCCTATGCGATTTGTTTTTACGATGCTAAATTTACGCAATATTGCCAAATGTTGAGATACAACAGGTTGTGATAAATTAAGTTTTTGTGACATTGTTTGAACATTACATTCAGACTTTTTTAATAAACCAACAACAATATTGAAACGAATAGGATGAGATAACGTTTTAAATAAATTTAAATAAAAATTGGTATTCATTTTTAAACTATTGACTTTTAGTACTTGGAGTATATATGATATTTAATATATAGTCAATATTATATATTCTTTAATAAAAGGAAGGAGTAGATATGTCAAAAGCGATTGA
>CAUTSU010000014.1:0-7867 GCA_963541105.1 uncultured Alphaproteobacteria bacterium | reverse complement strand
TTTATCACCAACGAATAATGCATTATATCCAGCAAATGATATTCCACACTCTGTTCCTTTTGATGCTTCTTTCAAATCATCTTTTTCATGTTTTAATTGATGCAAATCACCTTCAAAAATTACAACATCATTTCTTAATATTCTACATTTATGATTTCTTTTGACTATTCCATCTGAAACACGACATCCTGCAACAGTCAAAGATTTTCCAATTTTGAATATCTGAATAACATCCGCATACCCGATAAATTTCTCTGATACTATTGGTTCTAATTTACCTTCCAATATTGATTTAACATCATCTAAAATATTATAAACAATAGAATAATACCTTATATCAATTCCATATGTTTTTGCTAAATCTTTTGCTGAACCACTCGCACGCACATTAAATGCAACAATCATAGATAATGTAGATCTTGCCAAATTGATATCAGATTCATTTACTCCACCAACAGAAGAATGAATAATTTTAACGTTAACCTTATCATTATTTAGTTTCTCAAGGATCCCAATAATTGCTTCCCCTGAACCAACAACATCTGTCTTTAAAATTATTGATAGAGTTACTTTTGATGTATCATTATTCTTAAATAAATTTTGTAATGACATTTTAGAACGAATAAGCATTTCTTTTTCTTTTGCTTTATTTTTTTGATACAATGCAAATTCTTTTGCACGCACTTCACTATCGGTCACAATAAATTCATCGCCAGCAACAGGCATTTCCGAAAATCCCAAAATTGCAACAGGCATTGAGGGTAACGCACATTCAACTGTATTTCCTTTATCATCAAACATTTCACGGACACGTCCATATGTTTCACCTGATACAAAAACATCACCTTTTTTCAAAGTACCTTTTTTTATAAGTACAGTTGCAATAATACCCAACCCATTTTCCATTTTTGCTTCGATAACTATTCCTTCTGCAGGGCGATTTTTACCAACATTTAAATTCAATAATTCAGATTGCAACAGAATTGCTTCTTGTAATTTATCAATATTTAAACTGTTTTTTGCAGAGACTTCGACACATAAAACATCTCCACCCAGCTCTTCTATTACAACTTCATGTTTTAATAAATCAGTTTTAACTCGATTAACATTCGCTTCTGGTAAATCAATTTTATTAATCGCAACAATCATTGGAACTTTTGCAACTTTTGTATGAGAAATTGATTCAATTGTTTGTGGCATAATACTATCATTTGCAGCAACAACTAAAACAACGATATCGGTTGCCATTGCACCACGTGCCCTCATTGAGGAAAAAGCCTCATGCCCTGGAGTATCAATGAATGTAATCATCTTACCATCCGCATTTGTAATTTGATAAGCACCAATATGCTGAGTAATTCCACCAGATTCACGACCAGCAACATCAGATTTTCTAATAGCATCAAGAAGAGAAGTTTTTCCATGATCAACATGCCCCATAACGGTAATTATTGGAGGTCTTGAAAATATTTCATCACCTTCTATATCCAGTGTTTTAATTGAATTTTCAATATCATTTTCATCAACACGTTTTACTATATGACCAAGTTCCCCTATGACAATTTCTGCAGTATCAGCATCTATTACTTGATTAATCGTTGCCATAATACCAAGTTTCATAAGCTCCTTAATAACTGTTGAACTTTTTTCTGCCATTTTTTCAGATAAATCCTTAACAGTTATTGTTGAATGCAAAACAACCTCATGAATAATTTTTTGAGTTGGAACATTATCAGGATTTTTTTCCACCTTACGTTTTTTAAAATATGAAAAACGTTTATATGTACTTGCTGGTGTTGCAATATCTTCGCCTTCAGCGTAATCATCATCTTCTTCAACAATAATTTTCGATAAAGTTAACCGATGACGTTCTGTTTTTTCCCCCTTAACTGATTTCTTTATTCTAACGCTATCTTCTTCACCTGTTTTTTTATGTTTGTTGAAATCTGCTGATGTATTAGATGTGGAATTTTTCCAATCTTTTTTATCTTTATCAGTAGAATCACTATTAACTAACTTTTTGTTTTCTACTGCAGAATTAAAAGTTTGCTCTTTTTCTTCATTCCTATGCTTTATCATATCATCACGCATTCTATTTGCCTGATGTACAATATCAGAATCAAGTTTTTGTTGTTCCTGGGTACGTTTTGCATTATCAAGAATTTCTTTTATTGCAGAAACTTTATCATTATCTAAATCATTATTTTTACTTAAATCCATAGATGGAGCAGATTGTCCAATAATCCTTTTGCGTTTTACTTCAACCGCAATTTTATTACCTTTGGAACCAGAAACAGTACCTTTGATAACCCTATTTAGGGTCAATTTTCCATCTACCATAATAAATCCTTTATCCTAAACGTATTCACAACTATTTGTTATCAAACCAATGTTCTCTTGCCTTCATAATAATATCTTCTGCAACAGTTACATCTATGTTCAATATGCCTTTTAATTCATCAGAATCTAAATCTGCCAAATCATCAAGAGTTTTAATATTAGCATTAAGCAACGACAATTTTTGTTTATCAGTTAAATGACTAAAATCTAGTAAATCAGATTTAACACCATTTTCTTTCAGCTTTTTTATATTTTCTTCTTTTTCTTTTGAGATAAACATATTTGCCCTATTTTGCAATTCTTTTGCTAAATTTTCATCAAAACCATCAATTGAAGCAATTTCAGCTTCACTTACCAATGTTAATTCTTCTAGTGAATTAAATCCCTCAGCAACCAACATACGTGCAAGCATATCATCAACATCAAGTATTTTAACAAATTGATCTATTTTTAATTTATCTTCATCGGCACGTTTCTTTTCTTGTTCCTCAGAATTTAATACATCTAATTTCCAGCCAGTTACCATTGATGCCAATTTAACATTTTGTCCACGTCTTCCAATTGCAACAGATAATTGATCTTCTGCAACCCATATATCAATATGTTTCTGATCTTCATCAATAATAATTTTTGCAACATTTGCCGGTGCGATTGCATTAATTGTCAATTTTACAATATCATCAGACCATTCAATTACATCTATTTTTTCACCTTGTAGTTCATTTACTATTGCCTGTATCCTACTTCCTTTCATACCAACACATGCACCAACAGGATCAACAGATGAATCTGCGGTAAACACAGCAACCTTCGCATGCGATCCTGGATCACGAGCAACTGCCTTTATTTCAATTAAACCTTCATAAACTTCTGGAATTTCAGCGGCAAATAATTTAGCCATAAAATTTGGATGCGATCTTGATAAAAGTATTTGCGGACCAACATTGTCACGTTGGACATCCAAAATATATGCCCTTATTCTATCACCACTTCGCAGTATCTCACGTGGTATTAATTCATCTCTTCTTAAATACCCTTCTGCTCTTCCGTTAATATCAACATAAACATTTCCAAATTCAATTCTTTTAACAGTACAATTTACAATTTCTCCAACTTTATTTTTAAATTCTGCATACTGATTATCTTTTTCTGCACTTTTTATTTTTTGTAATACAATTTGACGAACAGATTGAAACTGAGATCTTCCAAAAGTAAGAGATGGTAACCAAGTCTCAATAACATCACCAACTTTTGCATCAGGATTTTGTTTTTTCATTTCACTGATTGTTATATGACGCATCTCAGAAAACATAGGTAAACCTTCTTCATCAACCTTATTTACAAAATCATCATCAACAACAGTCACATGTTTATAAACGGATATTGCACCATTACCTCTGTCAATTTGCACAACAATATCATTTTCAAAGCCATATTTCGCACGTGCAATTTTTACGATTGCCGACTCTACAGCATCAAATATCACATCACGCGAGACATTCTTTTCTGCAACTATTGAGTCAATTGTTAATATAATTTCAGGTCTTGGTAAAGCTATCTCTTTCATTTTATTCCTTCTTTTTCCTTTGTTTTAATATATTTCTAAAATCATTTAGTGTAAAAACCAAATTTGCTTTTTCAATCAAATTGAAATCTATTTGAACATTTTTATTTTCAGATTCTATGTAGACAGTGATCATATTTTTTTCAACAGAAATAATCTTTCCCTTATATGATTTTGCAATTCCAATTATTGGGACGCTCGTTTTAATTGATACACCAAACCCTTTAAATTTTTTCCAATCCGATATCTTTGTCAATGGACGTGATAAACCAGGTGAAGATATTTCTAAAAAATATTTTTCAGAAAAAATTCCTTCAACATCAAGAATTACAGATATATCATTAGATGCTTTTTGGCAATCTTCCGTTCCAACATTTTGTCCATCAACACGTTCAATCATTATTTGCAAAGTTTTGGATTTTGAAGAATCAATCACCATCACACGAACACAATTAAGCCCTAATGCAGATAATGTGGGTTGTATTAATTTCTCAATCTGTTCATTTAAAAGCATAAAAAAAACCTTAGCCTAAAAAAAAAGATCTGCTTTTCGCATATCTTTTCAAAAAAATCTATACTTCTGTAATTCTAGCATCAGCTAAACAAAAGGCAAGAAAAAATTCTTGATAAAGAAAATATTTACATATATATTTATCAAGCGGATTAGCGGGTATGGCGGAATAGGTAGACGCTCAAGACTTAAAATCTTGTGGGATTAATCCCGTGCCAGTTCGATTCTGGCTACCCGCACCATCTGTTCTTTAATAAAAACTTCAAACTAAATAAAAATATGGTAAAATACAGAATATGAGGAAGGGGTTTTTTGTATTCATACTGTTAATAAGTTTGATATTAACTCTGGTATATCTAATACCAAAGTTTATAGATTTTAATAGCTACAAAGATAAGCTTACACAGGAAATAGAAAAAGCATTTGAAATTCCAATTAAAATTGATGGAAATATTAATGTATCTATATTGCCATATGTATATGTGTCAGCAAAAGATATAAAAATATTAACTCAAAACAAAGCGTCAACAGTTATAAATATAGAAAATATTTACATAGAGTTGTCTTTAAAGGAATTAATTAACATTGATACAACTCAAATAACAAAAATTATATTAAGTGGATTAAAAATTGATTTAACAAGCAATTCTAGCATAGAATCAAAAAGAAATGCTTTATCAAAAGTCTTATCTGGTAAGTTATTCGATAAAATTAAAACAATTAAAATACAAAACAGCCAATTAACGTATACAGATCATATTGAAAACAAAAATGAAACTATTAACAATATTAATCTGAATATAACAAAAAAAACAGATGAAGATAAAACATATCTTGCAAATGGAGTATTTGAGTTACGAGGAATAAGTTCTAATATTCAATCAAAATTCATAATATCTGATTTAGATAATTATGATACAATCATGGATATAACACATAAAAATTCAAAAACAGAAGGAGTGGATATTAATTTAAAAATCTCCAGAAGACAGGACTTGTTTAATATAATTGGAGATTTATCAATTAAGTCAGATAACATCGAACATTTAATAAATAAAGTAATTCCATCCTTTCCAAAAATTAAGTTTACAGATGGACAATCAAAACTATCATCAAAGATACCATTTACAAATAATATTTTACAAATAAATGAAATACAATTATCAAATGGTAATATTTTTGGGACAGCTTCATTTGCTTATAATTTAAATACTAAAGAAAAAAATATCTCAATTAAATACAAAAATTTTGAAATACCAAAACATATTTTAACACTAAATGATAAAAGAATATTATTAAAACAGATATTATCTGAACTTAAGAATATTAAATTAAACATCATCACTGGCAGCTTTAAATTTAAAGATATAGATATAAATAATATAGAAATTAAAGCAGATATAACAGATCATGGTAAATTAAATATAGAAGAATTAAAAATATCATCTGATAAAATTAGTGGAAATTTATTTGGAAGTTTTTCACTTAATAATAATGATCTATACACTGATTTAAACATATCTGCTAATACAAATTTTAAATATAAGCTTAATGGATTGGATCCTATAGTAATAAACTTATTTAATGGAAGTATAGTCGGAGCAAACAATGATTTATCGATAAACATTAAATCTATTAAAACAAATTCTGGATTATTATCAGGATTGATAAATAGAAAAAAGTTGTCACAAAGGTATAGGTATAATATTAGTTTGAATTCTGAATCAGTAGATATTGATAGTATTTTATCAAAAAATATATTTGATTTTATAAAAACTAAAAATCAAATTGAGTTATTTAAAGATTCTGATTTTTCATTTGATGCAAAGTTTGACAATTTACTCATACAAAAATCAAATCTTAAATCTTTTACATTAAAATGTGATATTACAGAAAATTCAATTACTCTATCAAAATTAGACTGGGCTTCAAAAGACTATAATGTAAACATCACCGGAAAATTGAATAATATTACATCCAATAATGGGACAATGGAAAATGTAGTATACGAAGTTAAATCCTTTGACTTTACCAATGTTAATATTAGATATCTTTCCCAGATTTATTTTTTATCAAATCTGTTACAAAAAGAGTCTGGTACTATAAGGTTTAAATTAAATGGATATGCATCAAATCCAGAAATATCGATAGATGGAAAAACATCTAATATGACAATATCTGCAACAGTAACACAAAACAAAAATAAAAAAAATGAAGTTAATTTAGATATAGAACATGATAGTCTAAAATTATTTATAAATCAATTATATGGAGAACCTTATAGTCTGACACAAAAATTATTAAAAGATAATGCTATAAAAATTAAAACTAAAATCATAAATGATAAAGAAAATATTGTATTTGACGCAATGCTGATAAACAGTGCAAATCAAAACATAAACGGATCTATTTCTATTTCTGGAACAGGATTGATAACTGCAGATATTCAAGCAAAAAAAATTGATTTAACTAAAATAATTAAAAATTCAAATGATGAGTATAAGCAAAATATATTAATCTATATGTTAAACAATATAAATGCTGATATAAATCTATCAACAGATAGTTTAAGAACTTATACAAGAACATATTCAAACTTAAAATTACAAATAAATAAATCATCACAAAATCCAAGTTTTTCCTTATCAACAGATTTTGATAAAAGTTCTAAAATATCAATTAATGGAAATGTACATGGAAATCAATACTCTGGAAATATAAATTTAGAAGCAGTAAAAATTACAGAACCATTTTTTAATATAAACGAATATGATATTATTGGTGGAACTTTAAATAGCACTATTAATTTTGAAACTTTTGGTTCAAATAAAAGTGAAGTTATATCAAATTTATCGGGAAATATAATTGTAGATTTTATTGACGGACAATTAATTGGATTATCTGGAAAAAATACAATAGAAGATAACATATATTCATCTCCAGTAATTATGACAAATGACGTTATACAAATAATCGAAGATTCTTTATCAAAAGGAGAAACAGATTTTAACAATATAACCATAAATGCAAATGTTATGGGTGGTGTTATTGAAAATGGACAAGTTATTATTGATATAAATGATTTATTGATAGATGGATCCTTAAATGCTGATATGAAAAATAAGCAGTTCTCATTATCAGGAATTGCAACAATATCAAATATTTTACCAGAACCAACAAAAGCAACATATAAAGTTAAAGGAGGATCAGTCCAAGATATTCAAAAAGAGATTGTGCTTGAAAGTATAATATCAAAAGTTAATCCAACTTATTTTAAAATGAAAAAGCATGAATACGAAAATAAAAGAGAACAAAAAACTGTAGATGACACCCAAATAGATGAAACACAAGTTGAATAATATTCTTACAAGTATGCTTTAATTAACAATTGGAGCGGGTGAAGGGAATCGAACCCTCATATCCAGCTTGGAAGGCTGGAACTTTAACCATTA
>CAUTSU010000013.1:0-7900 GCA_963541105.1 uncultured Alphaproteobacteria bacterium | reverse complement strand
AGATAGTATAATACTTGAAGAGCTTTTTTAACATTAAATTTATTATCAATCACTTTTTCACCTTTTAGGGTATTATAGTTTGTTTTTATACGTTTATAAAGTTAATTTTGAATCTGCTTCAACCTGTAAAAAAAATCCTTACAAGTTGTATTTATGCTCAATTCTTCAGACGAAGATATTTTTATCAGATACGTCCCCCAAAATTATTTTTGTAAATTAAAAATTTTTTTCATGTTGGGTAAGTATAATTTAACATCAGGAAAAGACAAATTAATTTTTAATTGAAATACGCACTGGAATCAATCACGTTACCTTCGTTTTTTATGGTTGTCTTTTTGCTTTTCCTCTTTTCTTCTGCGGGGATGTAACCATCAACCTCTTTTGTCGGGTCAAGTCCATTTGCAATAGCATTTCTTGCCATCGTGTCTTTAATTGATTTCTGGGATAAAGCTAGGGCGGCTGAAACTTCATCGGCGGTAAATTTTGTCATTCGGATTTTTACGATACCCCTAATGTTCTCTTTTGCTCCCATGATAGCTTATCAAAGTCTAGTTTCAGCTCATTCTTTTCAATTGATATTCGGTTAATTCCTCGATCTAGTTCTTCCATAGAATTAAAGCCTTTATCTCTAATTTCAATAAGTGTTAAAGCTGCTATTTGAAGATTGTGTTTTATCACTCAACACATCCTTTGCTGGACTTTGCTCTGGTAAATCTCTGCTGATTTTTACTTCTAAAACAATATATTTACCAATCTTCATTTCATAACCATACCGTTCCATTTTAGATAAAATCCTGCCAATTGATTGAGCGTATTATAGCTCTTATCAATATCAAATTGAAGTCTTGATTCATAACTACTCTCTTTTTTATCCTCACTCCAATCATACCAATTCACAAATTTTCCTTGCTTTTTCGTTCAAATCATCAAATTTTTGATCAAAGATATTTTTAATACTGGTCAGTTTGGTAAACTTATTTAAAACAAATTCACGAAGCTTGATAAGATCATTTTGAACCATATTCAAACGATCAATTTCAACAAGAATCGCACTTTCAACCTTTCGCAGATTACCATTAACACTATCTGTAAAAGATTTTTCCATGGTGTGAAGACCTTGTTTATAACCATCAAAATACTGTTTTGTTTTAAGGTCAGTTGTAACATAAGGATAAATACCGGCTGTCAAAACTTTGATATGAGTATGCGCCATAATACGAACAATATTATCAAGCTCTTTGATGTTTATTTTACCATCCTTGTCTTGCAGATTTTTAATTGAATTGTCAATTGATTCTTTGATTATTCTGTATTGCTCATCTGCAACTTCTTTATCTTTCTTTGGATTGTATGGCTTTTTTACCTGAACCTCATCATCTGAAGGTTCTACGATTTCTTCGGCATCATCTTCATCACAATTATTGTGTGATGAATTAAAAGTATCAACAATCCTTTGTTTGATATCCTCCAATGTTGCAGGTTTGTTTAGTGTTTCTTTGTTTAGTTGTTCAATCGATTTAATCATCGTTTTCACCCTTTCTTTTGCTACCCTAAGCCAAAGCCAAGATACAGAGGAGAACAAGGTGCCGATGCCGACGCCCACCAACACCCCGGGCTCCGCCCTGGCGGAGGGGAGGGGATTCGAACCCCTGAGAGGGTTTTAAAAAAACAGGTTAAATATCGACGATAATATCATCAAACACAATTGGGATTAATTTTTGAAATTCTTTAAGTAAATTTCTCATAACTGTATGAATTGATGGATGAACTCTTTTTCCAGATCTTAATGACAAAACATGACGCCATTCACGCAAATTTGCTGTCATAACAACATCAGCTTTTGTTGAATGTGGCAATAACATACGAAGTTGATCAGGAGTTGCCCCAATAGATGCCATTTTTAAATAATGATTTTCTATATTTTGCATACAGCTTTTCCATATATTATATTCTTCTGTACCTTCTTTAATATGTATTGGTTTTATAAATGTTAATTCATTTCCAAATTTACCTTTTGAATAATTACAATATCTTGTAGATTCAATCGAAAAACTTGACAATCTATGGCGGGTTATATCTTTATAAAAACCTATATCACATGTAAATCTTACAGTTATTGAAAAATGTTCTATAACTGATTCGTGTCCTGATTTTATAATATTTTCTATTAATTTTTTTGCTGAATCTTCGGTTATTTTATCTTCTGATTTATAACAAGTTCTACCACATTTCTCTAAAAATTTTACAATATAATTACCATCAATTTTACTTAAAATTTCAAAATCAGAATTAACTATTTTCATATAACAACCTATATAAGATGGGGTGAAAGACGGGGCTCGAACCCGCGACATTCGGTACCACAAACCGACGCTCTACCAACTGAGCTACATTCACCATATTAATACAAATAACATGTTGATAATATTTATAAACAATATAAAAGTCTAGTCTTTTTATTTTGTTAAAAATTCAACTATTTTAAAAACAGAACTACTATAATGAGAACCTTTAATTAATATTAAATCATTATCTTGCAATTTATTATTTATAACCGATAAAAAATTATCAACATTTTTAAAAAATTCTGTTTTTATTTTTGTTTTTTGTAACTCATTAATAGTTATATCTGTATAATTTCCAATACCATAAACGATATCTATATCAGTTTGTTTAATTTTTTCAGCAACTCTTATATGTTCATATATTACAGAATCTCCTATTTCAGACATATTACCAAATATAAAAACTTTTCTTCCATCGTGTTTTATTTTAAAAAAATCATCAATTGCTAATAAAACAGAATCTGGTTGTCCAGAATATGAATGATCAATTAAAGTTAGGTTTTTATTATTAAATAAGATTTTAATTATCTTACCTCTACCAATACCTAAAAATAAATTTTTCATATTATCAATAGCTTTATCAAAAGCTAAACCTAATGAATAAATAACACTTAAAACAGCCATTGAATTATAAACCGTTATATCTGTATTACCTGCACCTATGCTATATTCAATTAATTTATCATTAATTTTTAAACTAACTTTGTCAGTATTATAATTTATCAATTTTATTATTTCTGATTTTTTACCAAAATTAATAAAATCACAATCTATATTATTTAACAAAATATCTGTATAATTTGTATCAGCATTGTAAATTGCTATATCTGCATATTTAAATATTTCTGCTTTTGCTTTTGCTATACCTTTTAATCCATCTTCTTTAAAATATTCCATATGCATAGGATATATATTATTTACAAGAGTAATACTTGGATAAATAAATTTACAAATACTTGAAATTTCACCAAATCCTGACATTGACATTTCAAATATTCCATATTCATACTTATTCCAATTATCATTTAATGCATTTTTAATAATTGTCCAAGGTAACCCATATATTGAATTTTTATTACCATCAGTTGCAAATGTTTTTCCATACAAGCTTAATGTATTATATAACCATTCCTTAACAGTAGTTTTTCCAGCAGAACCAGTTAATCCAATTTTTATTCCATTGAATGATTTCACACACATTCTTGCTACTGTTTGATATGCAAGCAATGTATCACTTACTTGAATACATTTATTACCATATTTACACTCTTTAAGATTATATTTATCACTGACAAAAGCAAAACTTGCACCTCTATTAAAAATTTCATTCAAAAAATTATGTGAATCAAACCTTTCACCTTTAATAGCAATAAAAAATTCACCAGGTTTTATTAATCTGGAATCCATGCTTGATCCAGTGATTTGAAAGTTTAAAAAATCATAAGAATAATTTAAATCATTACTTTTTAATAGATTAGCTTCTTTAAGACAAAATATAATATCCTTTATTTTTATAATCATTACCAATTCTCACACAATTTTTTTGTTTTATTATAATTTTCTTTTGTATCTAATAAATTATTATGATATTCAATCTCTCTAAGCATATCGTTTTCTATATTATTCAGTATTTTATCTGATGTAATAAAGTTTTTAATTTCCTGTATATATTCTTCTGTTTTGTTTTTTATATTATCCACACTATTAAGTAACATTGGTTTTTTATTACCAACCCTATTAAAAATAGTTTTTCCTATATTTTGTGAATATTTTTTTAATATACTTTGATATATTTTAACATGTTCATTCTCATGCATTCTTATTACACGATATTCACAACTATCAAACGAATATCTATTATCTATTAGCACATTAATCTTCGGATATCCAAAATATATATCAATACTTTTAATTTTAAGGCAAGCAATATTATCTTTTGTGTAGATTTCAACCTTTATATTATATGAACGTTTATAATTTATATCTGTTAACCCTTTTACATGATATTTATCTATATTTTCAATTTCATTAGGAAATGAATCAACAGATTTATAAACTGTATTTCCATAATCAACATGATAATTTACAATAATATTATCATTTTGTTTACATAAAACATTTTTATCTTTACTGTATAGTGTTTTTTGAAAAATAATGATAAATATACTAAAAAAGATATATTTATATATTATATATTTGTTCATAGATTTATTATATATAATTTTTGTGAAATTGTTAATAACTTTAAAAAAATCTTTGAATATCTGCTGTTTTTATATAAATAATATTTTTCAAAAAGTTAATAAAAAATGAATAAATGATAATTTTTATTTTTTTATCAAAAGTAATTTGATTTATTAACAACTTATCAACAATCAATTGCCTTGTTATGTTTTTAATGTATAATACTCAACAGAGTTATGAGAGAAATAATATTAAAATCTGTATCAAAACCAATGATGCTATTTTATGCACCATTTTTTCCTGCTTTAGTAAATATAGTTACTCAATTTATTGTAATGATGTTTATTTTTTTAATTACTCAGAAAGGTGAGGCAGTTTTTATAATAGTAAGTATAGTTTTTGTGCATTTGTTTTTGATTTATCTGGGAAAAAAAGATCCTCATATCTCAAATATGATTATTTCATACTTTAGTACACCTAGATTAACAAATAATATAGTAAAAGAAAAAGGAAATAAATTTATACCATGATTTCAGGATTAAATTTAGATACATTAAATTATTTTGTAGTTTGTGATTTATCTAGATTAGATATATTTTTTATGTTTTGTGGAATTATTGGTATATCTTTGTTATCAAGTTTATTAATAATGAAATTTAAAGATATTTTTCTAAATAAGCCATATGATACTGAAATCGCAGATTTTCTACCTTTTGAAAGTATTCTTTCCGATAATAGTACTATATTATGTGGTGATGGAACTCTTGTTAGGGTTTTAAAGGTTGATGGATGTCAAAACTCACTGGCAAATAAAAAGAATATAATCAGATTATTCGATCTTAAAAAAAAATTTATTGATAGTTTATCAGAAATAGATATTGATTGTAGAATCATAACAATTCGTGAACTAGAAGAAAATAAAATAAAGACATATCATAATATTTCTGTTTTAAAAGAAATGACAGAAAGTTGGATGAAAACTAATAGATTAGTTTTTAATAATTCTTATTATATTGTAATTTCTATAGAAAACACGAAAAAAGCATATGATATTATTTGTTCTGCAACAGAAATGATAAAGTCAATTTTAGATCCTTATGGTTTAAAATTATTATCAATGAATTCTATAGATAACAATTCACTCACACCTTTTATTAAAATATTGAATCCTATTTCTAAACCAAGTTTTAATATAAATATAAATGATTTAAATGGTTATTTTTCTAATCAAATAGTTTCGGAAGAAATTTTATTTTCTAAAAAAGGAAATATAAAGTTTAGGTATGGTGAACAAGAAAAATTAATGGCGGTGATAGGGATTAAAAATTTAAATGATAGTGCTGATGAGCAAATGCTGACAGATATATTATCATTAAATTATGAATTAAATATCTTACAAAATTTTATATCTATTCCAAAATCAAAAGCACAAATAATATTAACAAATCAAAAACGTATGTCTATGGCGATTTCATTTTCATATGATGTTATATCTCAATTTGATGATGCTTTGTCTGCAATTGAACAATCAGATACAGATCACCAAACTTTAACTGATTTTTCACAAACAATATTTATTTACGGTTCGACAGAAGAGCAATTAGATAATGCTGTATTAGATATAATGAGGATATTTCGTAATTATGGTTTGGTTCCTATGAGAGAAAATTGGATTGCTCAAGCATCATGGTTTTCACAATTTCCGACTTATGATAAATTTCCAAGAACTTATAGACTACTTTCAAAGGCAGCTGCTTGTTTGATTGATTTTAATAAACAACCAATGGGATTTACCAATTCTGATTGGGCAAAAGAACCGATAACTATATTTACAACAGCTCAAGGAACATCTTATCAATTTCAATTTCATGTGAGAGAAGATGAAGGATCTGTTGGTCATACAATTGCAATTGGTCCAACAGGTCAAGGTAAGACAACACTTTATTCTTTTATTGCTTCACAAGCAATGAGGTTTGATAGATTAAAAACATTTTTCTTTGATCGTCACAGAGGAGCAGAAATTTTTACATATGCAGTTGATGGAGATTATATAAGTTTTGAAAATTCAAAAAAACAATTAAGAAAAGCTGATTTATCAGATAATGAAGCTGGAAGAAAAGTATTTTTAAATCCACTTAAAATAGAAGATTTCCCAGAAAATAGGACTTTTTTACGTAATTGGTTGAAAGAAATTACATTAGTAAATGATACACAGTCAGAATCTGAAATAGGTCGTGCAATAACAACAATTTTTGATTACTTAGAACCAGAAAAAAGGATTTTAAAAAATATCTATAAGTCTGTTTTTTCTCCAACAGGAAAAATGAGAAAGGAAATTGAACGTTGGGTTGATATTAATCAATATGGATATTTATTTAATGCAACAAATGATACTTTAAATTTAACAAATAGGTTTAATACATTTGATTTTACAAATATATTAGATGATTCTGTATTAGCCCCTGCAGTTATCTCATATATAATGAATCGTATTCAAAATTTAACTGGTAGAACTGGAGATCCAAGTCTTATAATAATTGATGAAACTGCTCCAATGCTTGAAAATCCAATGTTTAGACATAATTTTGCAATTGGTTTACAGGAAGGTAGAAAAAAACGACAAGTATATTTGGCGGCTTTTCAGCAACCAAACATTATTGATAAACTTGGGATTGGTGAGTTAATAAGGGGTCAAGCACAAACAGAAATATTTTTTCGTAATACACAGGCGGTTGTAGATGATTATGTAAATTGGAATTTTACAACAAAAGAATATGCCTTTATTAAAGGGGAATTATACAAAGATATGAAATATGCTATTTTATTTAGAAAACCTTCACAAAATGAATCTGTGATCTTGAATGTTGATATATCGGGCCTTGGTGTTTATTTACAACTTTTTAATTCTGGTAGAAAAAATGTACTTTTAGCAGAAGAGATAAGAAAAAAATATAATACAAATTTTGTAAAATATTATTTAGAACAGTTCAAAAAATAATAATTTTTATGTAAAAATGATGAAATATAAAAATATTATCATACTTTCTGTTTTATTGTTTTCTTTTATGACTGTTTCTTTTGATATTTTTTCTTCCCCTATACAATCTTCAATTGTGATTAATGCAAATACTGGAAAAATTCTTCATTCTTATAATGCAGATAAAATTGTTTATCCAGCATCTTTAACAAAGATGATGACTTTATATGTAACTTTTGCAGGTTTACAAAAAGGGTTATTTAAAATTGAAGATAATTTATTAATTTCTAAAAAGGCATCAAAACAACCGAGAACCAAAATAGGTTTAATAGCAGGAGATAATATATCAATTGATACTGCTATAAAGGCTTTAATAATTAAATCTGCAAATGAT
>CAUTSU010000012.1:0-7962 GCA_963541105.1 uncultured Alphaproteobacteria bacterium | reverse complement strand
TATCACTTACCACTCTTATTACATATGGAAATTCATCCTCGTTTGGCAAACATGGATGATTTGCTCTCCAAGCTAGTTTTCCATGACCAATTTCCCTCCGTCCTGGGCTTCCCATCCTTCCAATTTCACCAACCGAAAATGGTGGAAAATTATAGTGTAACATAAACTTTTCATCACCTGCACCAGTGATATCATCGTATGATTGCCCTTCATCTGTATTCCCCAATGTAACTGTTACCAATGCTTGTGTTTCCCCTCTTGTAAATAATGCAGATCCATGAGCACGGGGAAGTATACCGACTTCGCATTCAATAGGACGTATTTCATCAACTTTTCTACCATCAATACGTTTCTTACCACTCATTATTCGACTACGAACAATTTCTGATTCAATTGTATGTTGTAATTCATTTTGTAGTGATAAAGCTGAGTTTAACATAGTTTCATCTTCACTAAACTTTTCTTCTATAAGTTTAGTTATGTTACCGTGTACATTTTCAATTGCATCTTGTCTTTTTAGTTTATCCTTGATATCAAATGCTTTTTCATATTCATTTAAAAAATTTGATTCAATTAATTCCTTAATAATTGTATAGTTTGTATTTCTTAAATTTACTGCATCTGTGTCTTCTATAATTTCTGATTGTTCTATATTTTTTAACACTTCCTCTTTAAACTCAACTATCGATTTAATTGTATTTTGAAAAGATTGCCAACCAAATTTAACAGCTTCTAACATTTCTGCTTCAGTTAATTGTTGAGCTTCAGATTCTACCATTAATACACCATCCTTTGTTCCACTCACAACTAAATCTAAATTAGTTTCGTTTGGTAAAGATAAAGTATATTTTCCGTCTGTAAATCCAACACGTGCGGCACCAACGGGACCATCAAATGGAATTCCAGATATTGATAAAGCAGCAGATGTGGCAATTATTCCAACTATATCAGGTGAAAAGTTCTTATCATAACTGTATGTTGTTACAATAACTTGAACTTCGTTTTTATATGTACTTGGAAATAATGGACGGATTGATCTATCAATTAGTCTAGAAATCAATGTTTCTCTAGTTGATGGTTTGGATTCTCTTTTTACAAATCCGCCCGGAATTTTACCAGCAGCTGAATATTTTTCTTGATAATGAACCGAGAGTGGAAAGAAATCTTGATTAACATCTGTTTTTGCACATACTACAGTTGCAAGCACAACAGTATCCCCCATTTTTGCAATAACTGCACCATCTGCTTGTCTTGCAATTTTACCAGTTTCTAAAGTGATATTATGGCTACCATATTTGAAAGATTTACTTACTATGTTAAACATAGTTTTCTTTTTTTCATTAGCTTTTGATTTATTAAAAATATTTAATATAGACATTTTGTTTCCTCTTTTTACTAATTAATCTTTGTCTAATCCCAATTTAATAGCTTATTTATTACCAATTATTGGATTGGGAATAAAAAAACTATCCATCTGGGTATAGACGTCAACGCTCATAATAACAGTATTTTATAAAAAAATGCAATAAAAGTTTGAATTCAAATAGGACCCTTTGATGAGTCCTATTATTTATTTACAGTGATCTATGCAGAAATTGATTATAGTTGATAAATCAACCATCTCTTTACTGTTTTTTCCTCTATTGCTAAATTCTGCTTGATTATTTTTTAATGTCTCTTGACTTATAATAATACGGTTATAAATTCCGATTAAATCAGTATCGTTTAATTTAACTCCTGCACTTACCATTCTATTATCATATAGTACGTCTATACCAGCTTTTAATAAGGAATTATAAATATCATCTACTTTTTTTATATCCTTATCTTCATGGCATAGCGATATTAGATGTAAGTTGAATGGCGAAATGTCCTTTCCCCAATTTAAACCATGCTCATCTGATAAAATTTCAGCAATTGTCCCCATTAATCGTGATGGTCCAATGCCATAACATCCCATAAATGGATTTTGAAGTTGTCCATTTTCATCAAGATATGAAAGATTAAATGCAGATGAAAAACGTGTTCCAAGCTTAAATATATTTCCAACTTCTACTGCTTTTACTTGTTCAAGATTTTTTTCATCTCCTGATTTATAGTTTGGAATAATATCTTTTAAAGCTTCAACATCATCAATAATTTCTTTGTTTATCGCTGTTTTAGTTCCAGGTATTATATAAATCGTATCCTCTCCGAATTCTGTTACTGTTTGGAACTCATGTGAATACTTTGAAAATGCTCCACCAGATGCGAAGGTTTTATATGTAATATCGCCAAGACCAAGTCTTCGATATACTCTTTCATAAGCAGTTGTACTCATTTCATAGAATTTATCTAAATCATTTTGAGTGGTATGAAAAGAATACATATCTTTCATTGAGAATTCACGACCTCGCATAATACCAGATTTTGCTCTTGCTTCATTTCTGAATTTGTTTTGTATTTGATATACAGCGGCTGGCATGTCTTTATATGACTGTATAACTGTTTTTGCAATTGGTGTCACAATTTCTTCGTGTGTTGGGTTTAGTACCAAATCACGATTACCTGCACCCTTAAATTTAAACAAAACATCAATTTCATCATAACGACCTGTTACATCCCAATTTTCTCTTGGTGCAAGCGCTGGCATTAAAATTTCATTTGCTCCAATTGCATCCATCTCTTCACGTACAATATTTTCAATTTTACGCAATACTTTCAAACCAAGAGGCAT
Source organism: uncultured Alphaproteobacteria bacterium (assembly GCA_963541105.1). Taxonomy (GTDB): domain Bacteria; phylum Pseudomonadota; class Alphaproteobacteria; order Rs-D84; family CASDRH01; genus CAUTVF01. Next base: position 5,246 of record CAUTSU010000012.1, on the reverse strand, counting down.
ATAGGAATAAACCCCTGCCATTAATTGATTAATAAATCCAGCTTTAGTTAATAGTTCTGCATTTCTAGATCCTTGATGCTGCTCAGAAACTTCTTTCGAAGTCCTCTGAAATAACACTGATTGTTTCATTGTTTTCTCCGTAATTATTTTTGTAAATCTTTGTTAATTGACTTGCTTAATCTAACGCTTCTTTTATTTCACCCTGAGCGTCTTTGTATCTAAAAGCGATACGACCTTTGCTAAGATCATAGGGAGTCATTTCAATTGCTACCCAGTCACCGGGGACTACCCATATTTTGAATTTACGCATTTTACCTGCTGTGTGAGCAATAATAGTATGCCCATTTTCAAGCTCCACCTTAAACATTGCGTTTGGAAGCTTCTCTATAACTTTTCCTTTAAATTCAATAATTTCTTCTTTTGACATAATACTTATGTATGTTTTTATTTTTCTCGACTATTCTAATAATTTTTTTTCACTTTACAAGTATAATTATTTATGTCTATATCTCTTAATCTGAAATGATTAGTGCTTATATGAGTATACAAAATAATTTTACTTTGGACGATATTCCATTTGTTGATGTAGATTTTAATAATTTGTCTACACTTAGATATATATCTTACACCAAGCAGCAAAGTAGAATAATACAAGATGTAATTGCAAATATTTACAATACTGATAGAGGTAATGGACAATATATTTGTCACATATATGGTCAATATGGTACAGGAAAAAGTTTCATATTGAGAGAGTTAGAAAGATTTTTAAAACAAAGAAAAGCTAGGGTTTTATATTATACTGCAGAACAATGGACAAAGGATAAAAAGAAATACAGTAATATTCAAAAAGGTATTTATGATTTTATCATAATAGATGATATAGATAAAATTAAAAAAACTGATATATCTCAGTTTGAAGAAATAGTTAAGATGAACAATACAAAGTTTATAATATCATCAGATAAAAGAAATATTGATTATATAAATAGTAAAAATTTGGATAGACATAAAATATCTTCCTTATCTGTTTTTGAGACATATAGTTATATTAATAACAATGTATATATTAACCGTGCTATTAGTACCATTGATAATAAACAAATTTTTTCATTTTTATCTAAGTTTATTATATACCTCTTATCTGTTGGGTTATTACGTAACATTAATAAAATAGCATTTTATTGTTTAGATAAAGCAACACAGGAAAAAAAAGATTCAATATCAATTAGAATATTTATAAACTATTTGCAAAATAATATAAGCTTTCTTAGAAATACATTAGTATTATTTATTAAATATTTTTTCTTAGTTTTTGCAATTATAACCGTTTTTATATTATCGAAAGAAATTTATTTAAAAGCAAATAAGGCAAGGTTTGATCGTATAAAGCAAGAAATTGAGTTACAAAATTTAAAAAATTCTTTATGATGTTGTACATATGATTAATTTTTTACAAAAAATATCTAATGTAATTTTTCCATCGTCTTGTGTTTTTTGTAAATGTAATATTAAGAATGGTTTTATTTGTGATAAATGTGCAAGTAGGTTATCATTCATCACAAAGCCAGTTTGTAATATCTGTGGATTACCTTTGAAAATATACAGCAATTATGATGATAACCTTTTATGTCTTAATTGTACCAAAAATAAGTCTTTATTTGATAAGTCTATCAGTGCGGTTGTCTATAATGATATCTCAAAAAAAATAATATTATCTTTTAAATATGGAGATAAAACGTATTTAAAATATTTTATATCGAATCTTATGTTTCAATCAGGCAATGATATTATAAGCAAATGTGATTTTATTACCCCTGTTCCACTACATTTTTTTAGATTATTAAAGAGAAAATATAACCAAAGTGCATTACTATCTGTTGAACTTTGCAGAAAATCTGGGAAACCCTATTTGCCTTTATTAAGAAGAATTAAATTTACTAAATCACAAGGACACTTATCGATAGAAAAAAGAAAAAGTAATGTAAAGAAGAGTTTTGCTATCAATAAAAAGTATTTATCAAATATTATCGGTAAAAATATTTTACTAATTGATGATGTTATAACAACTGGAGCAACAGTTAATGAGTGTGCAAAAGTTTTAAAGAATAATGGTGTCAATAGAGTTTTTGTCTTAACCTTTTGTAAAGTATGTTAAATGTATTGAAAGATGGTTTATATTATTTATTATAATTATTATGGTTAACTACAATATTGAAAAGAGTGCTATCTTTGCATTATCTTCCGGAATTGGTAAATCAGGAATTGCTGTTTTTCGTATTTCTGGTAATTATGATGTTATTTTAAATGTTATATCTAGCATGACAAATCTGGATATTAATAAAGTTATCTCTCAGCCTAGATATGCTTTTTTCACCCGTATTTTTGATTCTAAAACAAAAGGTCAGCTTGATGATGCTCTGGTTATTTTTTTCCCTGCACCATTTTCGTTTACAGGTGATAATGTGTTGGAAATTCAATCTCATGGAGGACCTGCAATAATACAATCAGTATTGAAATCTTTATCTAACATTGCTGGTTTAAGATTGGCAGAAAAAGGAGAATTTACAAAACAAGCATTTTTTAATGGTAAAATGGATTTACTTCAAGTTGAAGGGATATATGATTTAATTGACGCTGAAACTGAACAATCGCGTAAACTTGCACTTAAACAAGTTTCTGGTGATTTTTCATTAAAGATGAAAAGCATTAAAGATGAATTAGTTTATTTATTATCAGTGATTACTGCAGAAATTGATTTCTTATCAGATGAGTTTAGTTCTTCAATAAATCAAACACAAACTGAAGTAATTAATGGAGTTAACAATGTATTGTCTGATTTAATAAAATTTTCAAATAATAATATTGGGGAGATTATCAGATCTGGTTTTTTTGTGACAATTTTAGGATCTCCTAATGTTGGTAAGTCATCTTTATTTAATGCAATCATTGGACAAGAGAAATCAATAATTTCATCAATTCCTGGTACAACGCGAGATGTTGTCGATGTAAAAATTGATATTGATGGTATATCGGTTGAGTTGTCGGATACAGCAGGACTTCGAGAGACATCAGATATCGTTGAAAATGAAGGTATAAAAAAAGCTTTAAAATGTGCAGAAAATGCAGATTTAAAAATGCTGGTATTGGATATTTCAAGTGATTTACCAATAAACATTGATGATAATACAGTTGTGATTGTTAATAAAATTGATTTAGAAAAAGAAATTGATAAAACAAAATATCCCCAAAATACATTGTTTGTTTCTGCCAAAACAGGGCAGGGAATTGAGCAATTAAAAAATTGTTTAAGTGAAAAAATCCAAAGTAAAATTAGTAATAATAGTATTGAAGATATTATGATAACTCAAGAAAGACATCGTCAAGCTATACAAAACATGATAACTTATTTAAAGGAAACTTTAAAATTAAGTAAAATAGAAAATAGTTTAGATCTTCAAGCAGAAAATATAAAACTAGCATTAAATGAAATTGAATATTTAACTGGTAAAATATACTTTAATGACCTTCTTGATAATATTTTTAGTAAATTTTGTATAGGTAAGTAATAGTATAATGAACAAGAATATAAAATTATTTTTAAAAATGTTGGATGTTTTTGCAACGATTAATCCGCATCCAAAATCAGATTTAAAATATGTTAATCCTTATACTTTTATGATTTCCGTTTTATTGTCTGCACAATCGACAGATAAAGGGGTAAATATTGCAACGGAAAAATTGTTTGCTGTTGCTGATAATCCCAAAGATATGTTGAATTTGGGTATTGATAAATTAAAAGAATTTATAAAAACTATAGGGTTATACAATAATAAAGCAAAAAATATTATTTCATTATCTGAGATTTTGATTAGCAAATATAATGGTAATATCCCACAAACCTTAGATTTATTGGAAACATTACCAGGTATTGGCAGAAAAAGCGCAAATGTAATTATGAATGAAATATTTGGAGCAAAAACAATTGCAGTTGATACACATGTTATAAGATTAGTTGGTAGATTTGAGTTGTTTGATGTATCTGATAAACGGGTTGTAAATATCAACACAGAATCCCCAATTGAAATTGAAAAATTACTAAATAATATTACACCAGAAGAATACAAATCACGAGTTTCAAACTGGCTTGTTCTTCATGGACGTTATATTTGCAAAGCTAAAAAACCAGATTGTAATAATTGTCCAGTGTCAGATTTATGCATATGTAAAAATAAATTTGTATAATTTTAATATTGATTAATATTTATTTTGCAATATCCTCAGATGTCTATGAAGAATTATTACTATGGATGATAAAATGCATAAGTGGGATTGGTTAGAAGATAGAATTAGGAAGTGTGGTTTTAAAAACAGAAGGCAATTTTGTCTCGCCATTAATTGGAATGATGCCAGAGTTTCCGATATGGTAAATGGGAGATTAATTAATAAAGGGCAGATCCCGAATTTCCCAAAAGAAAAATTAATATTAGTATCAGAGTTGTTGCATATCGATTTGAAAAGTTTAATCAGATATAATAATGGTGAAATATCTGAGGTCGTTTTTGATGAAGATCCTGTTCCGACTATTTCTCAGATACGAATTCCGTATTTAAATTTGGCATCAACTGCTGAGTCTGGATATTATAATGATATTGAGTATATTGATTCATACTTTACAGTTAGCAGTGGAAAATTTATCAATAGTCTTGGAAATTTTAAAAAGCCTGCTGTAATAATTGTTAAAGGCAACTCTATGCATTCTACTTTAAATGATGGGGATTTAGTTTTGGTAGATTCTGCGGCAACAGAATTTATAGAGGGGAAAGTGTTTGTAGTAATGATAAATAATGAGTTGTTTATAAAAAGACTCTTTAGAAATCCAAGTTCTGGTAATATAATTTGCTCATCTGATAACCCTAAATATCCACCATTTGAAATCAAAAAAGAAGAGTTACAAATAAAAGCGATATTGCTTAAAACATTTAAAAATATCGATGACAATTAATACATTGTAGAAAATATGTGTTTGTGCTTGTTAATATCTTCAAGAGCCATGCCGGTTCCAAGCACGACACACTTAAGAGGATCATCTGCGATTGATACAGGAAGTCCTGTTGTATGACGTATCATATAATCTAAATTACGTAACAATGCACCACCACCAGTTAAAACGATTCCCTTGTCAACTATATCTGCTGCTAATTCTGGCTCTATATGTTCCAATGCTGTTTTTATTGCTTCTATTA
>CAUTSU010000011.1:0-8038 GCA_963541105.1 uncultured Alphaproteobacteria bacterium | reverse complement strand
AATAACTGTTCGTAACCAATCTGGGGAAAAATATTTTGAAATTAAAAAAGTTCATTTTGAGTAATAAGTAAAATCTCCCAATAAAATGGGAGATTACGTTAATTAAATTGATCTTATCTAGATATCTAAATTTTTTACAAAAGTTGCATGTTCTTGAATAAATCGGAATCTGTTTTCCGCATTTTTTCCCATTAATCTTTCAACCAAATCTTTTGTATATTTGGTTTCTTCTTGTCCTTCCTCTGTTTTTTCAGGAATTTCAACACGCAATAACATTCTCTTTTTTGGATCCATCGTCGTATCTTTTAATTGATCGGCATTCATTTCACCCAATCCTTTGAAACGGGATACTTCACAACCATTTTTAAAATGTTTTTCTATGATTTTATCTTTCTCTGCATCATCAAAAACATAAAATATTTTTCCCTTATTTGATATTTTATAAAGCGGAGGCATTGCAAGATATAAATGTTTTCCACGAATTAAATCAGGCAATTGATAATAAAAAAATGTCATTAATAGCGATGCAATATGTGCACCATCAACATCAGCATCGGTCATAATTATAACCTTATCATATCTTAAAGCTTCCTCTGAATACTTGTTTGAAACATCAAAACCAATTGCCTCACGAATATCGTGAATTTCTTTATTTTCATTCAGTTTATCAATCGAAGCTGAAGCAACGTTTAAAATCTTTCCACGAAGTGGCAAAACCGCCTGTTTTTCACGATCACGGGCCTGTTTTGCCGATCCACCTGCAGAATCACCTTCAACCAAAAATAATTCTGTATTAACCCTATCACGACTAGAGCAATCGGCAAGCTTGCCAGGAAGACGCAATTTTTTTGTTGCAGTCTTTCGCATTGTTTCTTTTGCTTTTCTGGATTTCAAACGTTCATCAGATTTTTCAATTACAAAATCTAACAATGCTATACCATTATTTTTATCTGCAATCAACCAATGATCAAAGCGATCCTTAATTGCATTTTCAACCAAGCGAGTAGCATCTGAAGATGAAAATTTCTCTTTTGTTTGTCCTTGAAATTCTGGATTTTTATAAAAAATTGACAACATTGCACCAGCTTCTGCAAATACATCATCAGATGTAATTTGAGAACCTTTTTTATTTCCCAACATTTCAGCAAATTGTTTTAAAGATTTAGTAATTGCCGATCTAAAACCGTTTTCATGTGTTCCACCTTCAACTGTCGGAACAGTATTACAATATGATGATAAAAACCCTGTATGTTCAAATGTATCAGGATCAAACCATGTTATTGCACATTCAACCTTTCCTTTATCTTCAGCTAAAATTGTATCACAAGAAAATATTGAATTAGTTTTGCAAATTAATTTTTTATTTTTAATAACATCGCCTAAAAATTCTGTTAATCCATTTGGAAAATAAAAAATATCCTGTGATTTTATATTCATATCTTCTGTTATCAATGATGGATCGCAATAGAAATGAATTTTAACTCCTTTGAATAAAAACGCTTTACTTCTTACAAATCTATAAATCTTTACAGGTTTAAAAGAAACGTTTTCCCCAAAAATTTTTGTATCTGGAACAAATTCAACAACAGTTCCACTTGTCCCATCAATTTTTAAATCATTGACTGGAATATTAGTCAACTTACTTGTAACTCGACCCTCACTAAAAGATTGTTGATAGCCATTATTATTTTTAAGAACCCTAACATACATTTCTTGAGACAATGCATTAACAACAGAAATACCAACCCCGTGCAATCCACCAGATGTTTGGTATACATTCGTTGTAAATTTTCCACCAGAATGAAGAGTTGTTAAAATAATTTCTAATGCTGACTTATCTGGATATTTTGGATGATTATCAACAGGAATTCCACGACCATTATCACGAATAATAATTCTATTTTCTGGATACACTTCAACCCAAATATCTTTTGCAAAGCCTGCAACTGCTTCATCAACCGCATTATCCAAAATTTCAGAAATTAAATGATGCATTGCCTTTTCATCAGTTCCACCAATATACATTCCAGGACGCATACGAACAGGTTCCAAACCTTCTAAAACTTGGATATCTTTTGCTGAATACTCCGTCATACTCATTTTACTATTTCCCCACCCTCACTTAACAATATTGCAATCTTTTGTGTACTTGGAATTGCCGACAGGGCTGCCATAACCAATGACATAATAGGAACACACAAGAACATTCCAACAACACCCCAAATCATACCCCATATAACCAAAGATATTATAATCACAAGTGGTGATAAATTTAAAGTACGTCCCAAAATTTTTGGTTCTAAATAATTTCCAAAGAAAAATTGTGTTAATATTAAACCAACACACACAATAGCAATTGGTAACATACTCTCAAATTGAGATACTGCAAAAATCATTGGTAAAATAGAACTGATAATAGATCCAAAAGTTGGAATATAATTCATAATAAAAAGTAACAACCCCCAAAATGCTGAATATTGTAATCCAACGCTTTGCATTATAAAATATGCAACAGTTGCTGTCGCAAAGCTAATCCCTGTTTTTACAGTTATGTACATTTTCATATTACGATCTATTTTTCTTAAGACATCCCATATTTGTTGTCTTGTTTTGTTATTTTTTACAACTTTTTCTAATTTTATTCCGAAACATTTCTGTTCAACAAATATAAAAATCAAATACACAAAAACCATCCCAGCATTTGCAACCAAGGACGACAAAGACGTTAACAAAAATTCAACCACAGATTTAATATTAATGAAATTAATAACTGTATTCTGATTAATTACTGCTTTAATTTTTAATGTATGCATAAACTTTGTAATCATTGATACAAATTTTGCTTGATTTGTATCAGCATCTTTTAAAATTAAACTCATATTTGTATTTAACAAAAGTGCAAACCTATATAAAACAACAATAAACAAAAGAATAGAAATTAAAAATGATAAATAACGTATAACTGTATGACATTTACAAATTTTAAGTAAGATACCATCAACAAAAGAACGAAGTATATGGATTAAGTACCAAAATAAGACTGCAATAACCAAAGGTAAAAAAAATGCCTTACCAATAGATAAAAATAAAATTAATGCCATTGCAAACAATGTATAAAATATAAAACCAAATGCTGGTATATTATTCTGAAAAAAACTTTGATTAGACTGTGATTTTATATTCTTTACTGTTGCAGTCATATGAACCTCTTTAAATATAGACAACAAAAAATTATTGATGTAACCTTATATTATAAAGACTTATAAATTTCAATTGAAAAGTATCTTGATTTATAAATATTAAACAAAATTCTAAGAGGGTAAAATGGGTTTTAAATGTGGTATAGTGGGACTTCCCAATGTTGGAAAATCAACTTTGTTTAATGCACTTACTCAAACTATTTCTGCAATGTCAGCGAATTATCCTTTCTGTACAATTGAACCCAATAATGGAGTGGTTGCAGTACCAGATGAAAGATTACAAATACTATCTGATTTGGCAAAATCCAAACACATATTCCCTGCAAAATTAAATATTGTTGATATTGCCGGACTTGTTAAAGGGGCATCAAAGGGCGAAGGACTTGGAAATAAGTTTTTGGCAAACATTCGTGAGGTTGATGCAATTTTGCATGTTATAAGATGCTTTGAAGATAGTGATATTACACATGTTGAAAATACAATTGACCCAATTCGCGATATAGAAATAATTAACACAGAATTAATATTATCAGATTTAGAAAGTATTCAAAAAAGAATTGAAAACATTCGTAAGAAAGCAAAAAACAATGACAAAGAAGCAAAAGATATACTCCCATTAATGGAAGATGTTTTGAAATTATTGGAAAATGAAAAACCTGCAAGAAATATTTTAAAAGATATACATGACAACAAACTTATAAAACAATTTGCAAGCCTACAATTGCTAACAGGAAAACCAGTATTGTATATCTGTAATACAAATGAAAATGATGCAGTTAATGGAAATAATTACACCAATTCTGTATTTGAATATGCAACAAAAGAAGATAGCAGTGCGGTTATAATAAGTGCAAAGATAGAATCAGAAATCGGAATAATGGAAAGTGAAAATGAAAAACAAGAATTTTTAAAAATGATTGGTCTTAAAGAAACAGGACTTAATACAATAATAAAACAAGGATATAAAACACTTGATTTAATAACATTTTTTACAGTTGGTCCAAAAGAAACACATGCATGGACCATTAAAAACGGGACAACGGCAAAGGGTGCAGCTGGTGTTATACACAGTGACTTTGAAAAAGGTTTTATCAGGGCAGAAACGATTTCATACAAAGATTACCTTGAATGCAAATCGGAATCTGTTGCACGGGAAAAAGGGAAACTTCGAACAGAAGGGAAATCATATATCGTTCAAGACGGTGACATATTTCATTTTTTATTCAATAATTAATTTTGTTTTATCGTGTAAGTATATGTTTTACTTGCATAATGAAAAAAATCATTTAGAATCTGTCATATAGGGGAGATTGTGTTTTGGTAAGTAATTTATTGAATTACATGTTCAATAGTCGTTATGTACAATTGGTACGATGTTTTTTTTCGTTTATTTTTTTATTTTTATTTCTTTATATAAATTTTTTGCAAGTTAATCTTGTTGCCTATGAGTATCCAAAAAAACCAGAAAATGTTAATATTTCAGGTGAATGGGATTTAAATTTAGAAGATCACAAACCTCATAAAGAGAATAAAGCAATTCCTCCACATAAAGGTACAGATTTAACATATGATTTAACTTTAATAAATAATACAGATGTAAGTACAAGTGGGGACATTAAACTTAGATATAAAGGATCAGATGGGGGTACATGGTGGAATAAACCAGGTCATGAAAGAGATTATAAAGCAAATCTTATAAATAACGGAACTATCACAATGAGAGGTGGTGGTCCGTCAGTAATAAAAGATTGGAATAACAATACCGGCAATGGAACATTAAATATTTTAAAATTAGTATCAACAAATCAAGATTTTGAAAATGGAAACGCTTCACATTCAGGTGCAACGTTAAACGTAGGAAACAATACTACAAGCGGTAAATTCAAACATTAACAAAGGTGCATTTACAGCCAACGAATTGGAAAATCAAAAAAATATAAATGTTCATAGTGATGGAGAGTTGAATGTAAATAACCAATTTGAAAATAGTGGAAATATTAAATCAAGCGGTAAAATAATATCAAATGCTGATATTCAAAACAGATCAAATGGAAAAATTGAATTAAACGATGATGGTATACTGACTGCAAAGCAAAATTTGAATAATCAAGGCATTCTTGATCTTAATGGTAAAGCAAGTGCAAAGGTAACACACGGAATAACAAATAGTAATAAAATTAATCTTAATAGTGCAACTTCAAAAGTTGAAACAGGAAAACTTGATAATTCTGGTGAAATAAATTCTAAAGGAGATATTACTGTTGCAAATAACTTAAACAATTTTTCAACAGGAAAAATTAAAAATGAAGGTAACTTAAAAGTTACACAAAAACTGACAAATGATAATAAAATTGATTCAAGTGGAAATATCGAAATCGGTGGTGAGTTAGTTAATAGTTCAAACGGAAAAATAAATAATACTGGTAATATTACCACTCATGGAAATTTAACCAATGACGGAAGTATAAAAAATACCGGTAATATTACCGTTGATAAAGATAATGCGGTTGTTAAAAATTACAAAAACGAACATGGCGGAACAATTAGAGTCGTGGGAAAAGATACAGAAATAACAGGAGATTTTAGCAACAATAATAACAATAACACTGATCCAAACAAAAGAAGTACATTAGAAGTTGGTGATGGAAACAAAGAAACATCTTTAGCTTTAAAAGATAGCTCAACAACATTTAATAATCAATCGGATATAAATATTAACAAAAATGCGACACTAACTACAAATAAGGATATGAACAATGGCAACACAAGTAATATATCAATTAATGGTGGAAACCTTGAGATTGCAGACGATAAAAAACTTACGAATAATAATGTATTAACAATAAATGAAAACGGTAATTTAAAAACCGGAAGTTTAGATAATACCGGAACATTAACGGTTACAAAAGGAACCGCAACTATTAAAGATACTCTTAACAATAATAATAAACTAAATATTAATAAGGATTCTTCTGTTACTGCAGATAAAGTTAATAATTTAAAGAACATTACATCATCGGGAACAATTACCGCAAACAATGGATTTACAAATGATACGAATGGAAATGTTAAGTTAGAAAATGGTGGAATTATTAAAACCGAAAACTCTAAATTAGATAATAAAGGAATAATGACACTTAGAGGTGTGAGTGGGGATGCAAACAAATCAAAACTGATAACAAATGACTTTGATAATTCTGGAACACTTACGTTAACTAACAACACATACTCAAAAGTTAAAAATAATTTCAACAATACAGGTACTATTAGTCTTAATTCGAATGATGATAATACTAATCCAGTTGCTGAATTTGAGGGAAGCTTTAAAAATAGTGGTACAATCACTTTACAAAAAGGAGTAATTAGATCAAAAGAAGATATACTAAATGAGGCTGCTGGAAATTTGAACGTGTCCAATGGAACTTTTGAAACAGAAAAAAGTATAAATAATCAGGGAACCGTCACGTTATCTGGCGGAAATATGACAGTTAAAGAGGATTTAAACAATGATAACAATTTTACAAGTAATTCTGGAAGTACATTGACCGTTAAAAATGATATCAAAAATACAGGAAATGCTAATTTAACATTACAAGGAACGGTTAATACAGGAAAAAATTTAATAAATGAGGCAAATGGAAAAACATATATTAAAAATGGTGGTAATGTATCAGTTGAAAATCAATTAACTAATGATGGTGAGTTATACATTAATAGAAACAATAATGATACAAAGTTAACAACAAAAAATTTGGTAAATAATAACAAAATTGAATCAGATGGAGATATCACTAGTGAGGAATTATCAAATAGTACAAATAGCACAATAGAAAACGCTGGAAATATTACAGTCAAAAAAAATTTGGTAAATAGTGGCACTATAAAAAATAACAAAATAATTAACTTAAAAGGTAATTTTAATAACTCAAATGGTAATTTTAATAATAAAGATGGAACATTTAATTTATTTGGTGGTAATGATAAAACCAATGAAACAACAATTGAGGGTTGGGGAACGGGAACAGGTGATTACAAAGCAATTAATGGTAATTTTAATATCCTTTCAGGCTTTGTAAGTTATAATAAAAATGATAATTTTTATTTTAAAGATACTTCAAAAACAACGATTGGATGTGCCGATGACAGTTCAGATTCATGTCATGGGACATTTACAATCAATAACGGAACTGGACATACAAAACTAGATGGGGAAGTAACTATTACAAAAAAAGGAACGTTTACAATAAATGGACAAGCTAATATAGGAAATAAAGAAATAAATAATAGCGGAAGATTAAACATACTTGGTGATTTAACCGGTAATGTTGATAAGATTAATAACAAAGGAATACTTCATATAACTAAAAAAACAAATAATGCTACGATAACTGCAGATTCTTTGTTTAACAAAGTAGAAAATTCAAACAAAGGTACAGTAATTTTTGGTGGAAATATTAAAGGTGATAGCACTCCTCCCCCAACTAATTTATCGTTAACTATGAATAATAATATTTATAATGGAGAATTTGCCCCAACAAGCGATATCACCGACCATAACTATAACAATGATAAATCATTATTAAATAATATAAATGCAACATTTATGAATACAAATGATGAAACGTATAGACCAATTTACCTAATGTTGTGGTTACTTTATGCAAATAATGCAATTAATAGTAAATCTAAAGAAATGATTTTTGAGCAAGGTATGAGTATAAATGGTCACGGCAATACCGTTTATAATTCTGGATTACTTGTGTTCAAAGGTGGTAATAAAATCAATAATGCAAAAATTAATAACGTAGGTGGTGCAGTAGTTTTAAGATCCAATGGAA
>CAUTSU010000010.1:0-8186 GCA_963541105.1 uncultured Alphaproteobacteria bacterium | reverse complement strand
AAGATTATAACATTACTCAAGCTCAGATAAATCAAAATCTGTTAGAAAATTTTTATCTATAATTTTATTGACAAGGAATAAATATTCTGGAGTTGTAGAATAGTATTTCATAGTGCTACTTAAGCTTATTCCGCTGTATATTTTATTTTCAACTTTACTGAGTGTTTTTCTTGTTTTTCTAAAATATTTATAATATTTGCTTGAATTTAAAATCATTGCATAACTTCTGACAGATTCTATCAAAGTGGAAAATGTTTTTATTCGATGGCGAAGATTTTTCTCCCTAGCTCTTGGAATCATACCATCCGATTTCCATGTCCATTCTGCAAATAAAGAATTGCCATTTAATAAAAAATATGATGATCCCCATCCTGTTTCTTGTATTGCTTGCGCAAGTGCCAATGATACAGGGATGACATCAACTTTACTTAATAATTCATCTATATTATTGTGATATACTTTATATTTTTCACTCACCTGTCTCAAAAAATGTAATTCATATGTTTTTAATGCAATTTTATTTTGTAATTTATATTTAATTTGTATTAACTTTTGACGTTCAAAGGTTATTTCTTCATTCACTTTTAATATCAAAGGTAACACCACCTGTATAAATATATTTTTTCTTTGAAATTTATTCTTAATAGTATCAAAGTCTTTAGGAAAATATTTAATAAATATTCTTGGAACTTTTTTTTTCTTTTGACGTATTGACCATAAATCATACTTAGATTTTTTTAAAATAGTTTGCAACTTAGCTATGCTATTTATTTGATTGGATATATGTATTTTTTTGAAAAAATATGCCGAAAATATTAGTGATATAAAAAGTAAACACACAACAACAATAGACATTCTCTTTTTAATAAAATTAAGAGCTCTTTCTAACAAACCTTTATAGTATGAAACGTTTTTATAAATGAATTTTAAAATCATATTAAAATGAGATGTGCAATTTAATAATATCTATTCATCTGTATCTTTTACTATTACAAATACACGCCCTATTGATTGAGTTTTATTCCAATATTTCTTTTTACCAGATGAAAATGTAACATAATTGTCATATTTTAAAGATATAACTCCTATATCTACTAAAATATCTAGCAATTTATTCATTCCATCTGCGGCATTCAAACATCCCTTTGTTGGGCGATATAAAATTTTTGTATTTTTATCTTCATACTTTGGTAAATGATTTGGATCAACTGAATTACCATGTATGCGTAATAAATTACGCCCTGTTGTTGCATAGCCTAAAGCATATTCATTTATCCAATAATCATTCCAGTATTTTTCATCTATAATCTCAGACATTATAGGATAATCAAAATTGTGTGGTGCTGCCCCAACAGGTAACCATCCAGAATCTATATCAAGATATGGCTTATCTCCTAATTCTAAGTTTTCCTCATTTTTCATTACACCTTCTAGTCTATAGATTCCTTGAGGGGTATTGGAATCAGGATCAATTCTATCGTTTTTATTTTTTTTCAATGTAACTCTTGATAGTCCCATTATTGGCATTTGCCAAATTTCTCCATTTGAATCTCTAATCCACTCTCCTTGGTGTTTGATTTTCAAATATCCTGTTGATAACCTATCTTTTGGAAGTATTACATACAATAAAGTAAATTTATTACTGTTTTTGTAATCTAACAGATCCTCAACATTTGCTTGTTTATACTTTATTTCTTTTAACTTATTATCTGTTGGGTAAAAACACCATCCAAATTTTTTTGATCTATTTGATTTTGTATACACTATACATGGTACTACTTGTTTGTTTTCAAATGTAATTGCAGAATTATCAAAGTAATCATCATATTTTTGATATGCTTTCTTTGTTTTATCTTCTGCTATTTTATACACATTTACCTCATCAGTGTTAAATAATATTTCATCACCTGGTCTAAATCTGTATGGCATAAATGTTATACTTGGATCGTCATTAACTGCACGATAAATTATTTGATTATTATTAAATAAATTACCAACGTATTCTGTTTGTATTGGGGATCCATAATTAACTCGTTCTATAAATCTAACTTCTTTTTGATATGATTCTCCATCTGATAATTCTACTCTAAATTTTTTAATTTCTGCACTTGCTGTATTAAACATAGTAAATAAAACAAGAATATTGAGTAAAATAATTTGTAGTAACTTCATATTTTATCCTAAAATACTATCGACATGATTTAGCGATGCTATAGTATAAGTATAATCAATGCAAATTATTTTTTTATTTCAATTTTAAACACAGATATCCCAATAAAGTTTGAATTTGATATTATATTTGATAAATAATCGATTAAATCTTCTTTTATAACTTTACCTTTTTTACTACTTGCATGCAAAAATATTACTTTTTTTCTTTCTTTTATTAGAAAACCAACATGTGATATATCGATATTTCTTTTTTTATTTACTATCACTATTAATGATATTTGGGGTAATGATTTGCTCAATTGTTCTTTATTATTCAATATGTCAGAAAATTGAGCATAATCAAATTGTAAATATAATGTTTTAGTTTTTAAATCTAAATTATATGTTTGTTTAAACCATTTCGACTTATCTATTACAGCAACTTTTGTCTTAATTTTTTCAATAGCAATTAAACTGTTTGTTATATTTTTAAAACTAAATAGTGGATTGTTTTTTATCCAATCAAAAATAAAAAAATGATTACGGTTTTTACAATTATTAATTGCATCTTTATATCTCATTTTTTGTAAGTTTTTTTGAAATATATAGCTCGTCATTTGATTTTGTATATATAACGATAAAATTGTTTCAATGAGTGTTACACAATCAAAATTTGTTATTTCTGAAAGTGTTGGAATATATTCTATTTTTTTACAATCAATAGGGTTTGATTTATATGGATACCCAATAAACTGATATGCAATATTAATGAATTTTTCTTTATGAATATCTTTTTCATAAAGCTTATAGTAGTTTTTTGCTTCTAAAACGAGTAGTATTAATAAAACCACTAATAAAATTATATTTTTATGTTTTTTTAACATACTTAACAGGGTATTTATTAATATAATAATATCAATATTTTTTCTTGCGAATAAAAATAAACTATATAGACTCTGTAGAACGGGTTTATTTCATAGGTTCTTATGTTAAGAAAATTTATAAAAAAAATTAGTAGTAAGTTTAATTATAAATATACTTTTTGTAAGTTAATAGATCAAAATAGACAAAAAAAATTTAATATTTGGAATTTTTTTCTGTCTATTTCTATTTTATCTTTGGTATTTGTCATATATGTTTTTGCTCGTGTAAGTGTAGAGTTACCGGAATATGAAAAATTATCTGAATATAGTCCATCTGTGATCAGTAGATTTTATGCTGGTGATGGGACTTTACTTGTTGAATATGCCGAAGAAAACCGTATTTTTGTCGAGTATGATCAATTACCTGCAAATTTAATTAATGCATTTTTATCTGCCGAAGATAAAAAATTTTGGAGGCATTCTGGTATAGATTTTGTTGGAATAACTCGTGCAGTTCTCATGAATCTTTTATCTTTATTTACTGGTAAATCTTTTCAGGGAGCATCAACAATTACTCAACAAGTTGCAAGGAATTTTTTTCTAACACCTGAGCGTTCATTAAGTCGTAAAATTAAAGAAGCAATACTCGCATTGAAAATAGAAAGAACCTTCACAAAACGACATATTTTAGTTCTTTATTTTAATCAAATTTATCTCGGTGCAAAGTCTTTTGGTGTCGCAGCAGCTGCTCAAACATATTTTAATAAGTCTCTAAATGAGTTGACGCTTTCTGAGTCTGCTTTTTTAGCCGCTCTTCCAAAAGCTCCTAACAATTATAACCCGGTTACGAAAAAAGATCGGGCAATAGCACGCCGTAATTGGGTGTTGTATAGAATGTTAAAGCAAGGATATATCACAAAAGACCAGTATATTAATGCAAAAGCAGATGATTTAATTGTCAGCAATAGACTGTTGAATTCTTTTGAAAATTCTAATTTATATTTTACAGAAGAGGTAAGAAGAGAACTCGAAAATAAATATGGAACTGAACAATTGTATCGTAGTGGTTTTGCTGTTCGAACAACAGCAGATTCTAATTTTCAAAAGTATGCTATGAAGGCACTTAGAGATACCATTTTAAACTATGATCGTAGAACTGGTTGGAAGGGTGCAGATAATAATTATGATTTTGAAGATATATCATGGATTGATGAAAAAATTAAAAGTCAGAAATCTCTTTTGAGCGATTCCGATAACTCTGATGATAATTTTAGTAAAACTGAAATGGAAAAACTAATAAAACTAAAGCAAGATATTGAATTGAATTCAAATAAATTACCAGTATGGTATTTGATATTAATGTATGATAATTTGATATCTGGTATGGAAAAAAGTGGATGGAGAAAGGCAATTGTTTTGTCAGTTGAAGATAAAAAAGCTACAGTAGGTTTAAAGGATAAAACTTTGGGCGAGATTTATCTTAGATCTGTGCTTTGGGCAAGACCTACTGACCAGAAAACTATGACTGTTGGACCAATACCAAATTCTATGAAAAAAATATTAAATAAGGGTGATATTATCTTTGTTTCTGGTTCAGAAATACAGGGAGAGTATGAATTAAAGCAATCTCCTAAATTGGAAGGTGCACTTATTGCAATGGATCCGCATACTGGGAGGGTATTGGCTGCTGTCGGAGGATTTTCGTATTATAGGAGTAAATTTAATCGTGCTACACAGGGTAGGAGACAGCCTGGTTCTACAATCAAACCTTTTATCTATTTGGCTGGCTTAGAAAATGGATATGAACCAAATTCAATATTGTTGGATGCTCCTCTTGTTGCAACAAAAGAGGATGGTAATTTATGGAAGCCTGATAATTTTGATTACAAATTTTTAGGAAATATGACATTTAGAAATGCTTTACAAAGATCAAGGAATGGTCCAGCTGTGAGGTTGGCAAATTCTGTTGGAATTGGTACTGCTATACGGACTGCTGAAAAATTTGGTGTTTATCGTAATGTAAAAGGTTCAGATATTAATTTATCTATGGCTTTAGGATCTGGTGATACAACTTTGTTAGATTTAACAACCGCATATGCATCTATCATTAATGGTGGTAAAAAAATTACTCCAAGATTTATTGATCGTATACAAGATAGAAATGGAAAGACTATTTATAATTTAGATGAAAGGGTATGTAATAATTGTATAGTTGACGAAAGTAGTCTTACCTCTGATTTACTATTGAATCCTCCTAAAATTACTGATTTAAGAAAACAAATTGCAAGTCCACAAAGTATTTATCAATTAATCTCGATAATGGAAGGGGTTGTTAAAAATGGTACTGGTACCATGGCTCGTATTCCAGGAAAAACAGTTGCAGGAAAGACAGGAACAACCAATGATAACAAAGATGGTTGGTTTGTTGGTGGGACAACTGATTTGGTTGTTGGTGTGTGGTTTGGATATGATAATCCTAAAAATATGGGGGAATATTATAATGGGGCTACATTATCTGCTCCAACATTTGAAGCATTTGCTTCTAAAGCTTTAAGAGGTTATCGTGATAAGTCATTTCCGGTTCCAAATGGTTTAAAGTTTATACGTATAAATAAGCATACCGGGAAGCTTGCATCTTCAGATGATAATCAGAAAGACATAATTTTAGAAGTTGTAAAAGTTGGTAATAATTCACAAGTTATTGATAATGGCAATAATACAAATAATTCCCAAAAATCAGTCGATGATAAGTCAAATATTGATTTGGATGGTATTTATTAAAAGGGTAG
Source organism: uncultured Alphaproteobacteria bacterium (assembly GCA_963541105.1). GTDB lineage: Bacteria > Pseudomonadota > Alphaproteobacteria > Rs-D84 > CASDRH01 > CAUTVF01. The sequence continues at coordinate 2,383 of CAUTSU010000010.1, read as the reverse complement.
ATAATGACAGTTAAAATATCAATATCTGGCGGAAAAATTTTGTCTGGTACTATTCCAATACATGGGGCAAAAAATTCAGTATTAGAGTTAATTCCCGCTGCTTTGTTAACAGATGAGAAAGTTGTTCTTCATAATGTTCCTGATTTACAAGATGTATCTACAATATGCAATTTAATGCTTGTTTTTGGTGCGGATGTCCAATGGGACAGGGATAAACACGATATTACAATTATTACTAAAAATTTAAAATCTTTTATTGCTCCTTATGATATTGTTAAAACTATGCGTGCTTCTATTTATGTATTAGGTGCTTTGTTGGGTAGGTGTGGACAAGCACGGGTTTCATTTCCAGGTGGATGTGTTTTAGGACCTCGCCCAATTGATTTACATATACAAGCTATGAAAAGTCTTGGTGCGAACGTTGAAATTGTAAATGGTGATATTATAGCAGAAGCAAGTAATGTTGATGGAAAGCGGAAACTTATAGGTTCAGAAATAAATTTACTAAATGCACAGGGAAAGACAAGTCATGGTGGAACAGTTAATGCAATACTGGCATCTGTTTTAGCAAAAGGACAAACTATTATTAAAAATGCATCGATAGAACCTGAAATTGATGATTTAATACAAATGTTAATTTTGATGGGTGCTAAGATAATCAAAAAACAAAAAAATGGAGCAAATATTTTAATTATTGATGGTGTTGATAAGTTACATGGTTGTGAATTTTCTGTTATGCCTGACCGTATTGAAGCTTTATCATATGCCGTTGTAGGTGCTTTGTGTAAAGGAAGGGTTCATATTATTAATACTGATACAACAAAGTATGAATATGCTTTAACTAAACTTAAACAAATTGGTGTAAATTTCCATGTATCGGATGACTGTAACACATTAACTATTGATGGTGATAAATCATCGTTTAATGCAATAAATATTGAAACATCTCCATATCCTGGATTTCCAACAGATGCACTGCCACCATTTATGACAATGTTATCTTTATCTAATGGAGTTTCCCGTATTCAAGAAAATGTATTGTCAGATCGTTTCCAATGTGTTCCAGAGTTACGTAGAATGGGTGCAGTTACAGAAATAGATAATAAATTACAGAATGCTATTTATTTTACGGGTATTAATAAATTATCTTCAGCAATGGTTATGGCATCTGATTTGCGTAGTGGTTTTGCATTAGTTACTGCAGGTCTTGTTGCGAATGGAAATAAAAGAACAGAAGTATTAAGGGCATATCACATATTTCGTGGATATGAAGATTTTGTAGAGATTCTACAAAATCTCGGGGCGGATATAGATAAACAATTTTACGATGAATAAATTTATGTTCTTTAATAAGGTTATTTATGGAATATCTTAATAATTTACAAAACTCCCCTTTAATTTCTGTGTTAATCCCGGTACATAACTCTGAAAGATTTTTGAATAAATGTTTGAGTAGTATAATAAATCAAACTTATACAAATATTGAAATAATATGTAATGATGATGCATCTACAGATAAATCATTAAGTATGTTGAAAAGTTTTGCAAAACAAGATAAACGGATAAAAATTATACAAAATAAAATAAATTTTGGGGAAAACAAAACAAGAAAAAATTTAATAGATAAAATAAATGGGGAATATTTTATTTTCATTGATAGTGATGATTATATTGAAAAAAATTTTATACAAAAAATGTATGAAACAATTATTACAGATAGATCAGATTTAGTTGAATGCAATGTGAATATGATTAAAATTGGAAATAGGAAAACTGATTTTACTGTAAAAAAATTTGGCGTATTTACCGCAAATCAATATATAAACTTTTATAAGGCTGTTCTTTGGAATAAACTATTTAAAACTGATATAGTTCGTAAAAATAAAATTAATTTTCCAACTGATAAGAGTATAACTTGTGGTTTTGATAAATTTTTTAATTTTGAATATATTACTCTATCAAATAAAGTATCTGTTATTAATAATAAATTATATAATTATGTTATTCATAATTCTTCAACCCTTAGTACTATGAGAGAAGATCAAATACTTTCTGATTTTTATAGTTTAAATAATTGTTATGATTTTTTACAAAATAAAGACTTATTTGTTAAATTTAATATGCCATATTTTAAATTAATGAATAAGTTTAAAAGTAAGTTATTAAAATCTGATTTGTTTTACAATATTGCTTTAAAACAAATAAATATTTTGAATAAAAAAATATATCGTGATCACAAATACATTTATTTTTTATTTCTCTTATTTGGATACATTAAAAATATGTTTTCTATCCAAGGTTCGTTGGATGGCAGATATAAAATAATCAGTTTATTCAATCTTAAATTTACAATTCTTAAAAAATAATTTTATATGAAGTTAGT
>CAUTSU010000009.1:0-8393 GCA_963541105.1 uncultured Alphaproteobacteria bacterium | reverse complement strand
GATTTTTAGGTATCTTAGTTTCTGAAAGAGGGTTTTTAATTTCAAAATATTTTTCCCCAGATGGGGTACGAACAGTTATTTCATCACCTTCTTTTTTACCTATTATTGCCCTCGCGACTGGACTTTCATTTGAAATTAATCCGTTTTCAAGATCTGCCTCATACTCACCGACTATTTGATATGTTTTAATTTCATCTGAATCTAGGTTTTCTAACTTTACCACAGCACCAAAAGATGCTATATTTCCTGATAATTTTGATGTATCAATCACATCAGAATTTGATGCAAGCATTTCCAAATAACTTATACGACGATCTATTAATGATTGTTTTTCTTTTGCTGATTTATATTCTGCATTTTCTGACAAATCACCCAATTCTCTGGCATCAGATATTGCTTGAATAATTGCGGGACGTTCAACTTGTTTTAAATTTTTTAACTCTTCTTCAAGCTTTTTAAATCCATTTAACGTTATCGGTTTTAAATCCATTTTAAACCTCCTTGATTAAAAAAATAACATCCTTTTTTCATCAAAAAGGATATTTAACTCGCTCTATGCCTCAGAATATAATACTTAAATAATTATTTTCAAGTTGTTTTATAGTTTTACTCTTGCAATATTTTGCATTGATTTTATACTTTTATTCATGAAATTTATGAAAATTATACCAATTAAAAGTATTGTAGTCATTTTTTTAGGTCTGTTTTTTGTAAGATCTCTTCTTACCAATTCCAGAAGTATAATAGAATGGTTTAACAGTATTCTTGTAAAGCAAAATATGCCGATTTTCAGTGTAAGTGATTTATCTGATGAACAGAAACAGAAATTAATCAATGTTAATGCTTATAATTCAAAATGTCCTGTCCCCTTGGAAGACTTGAAAATTTTAACAATATCATTTAAAAATTTTAAAAATAAAACTCAAGTTGGTGAGATCATTGTGCATAAAAAAGTTGCAAATAATGTTTTAAATTTATTTAAAGATTTGTTTGCTGCTGAATTTCCGCTTGAATCTGTTCGTCCAATATATGATTTTAACGGAAGTGATGATTTATCAATGCAGGCAAATAACACAAATGCATTTCATTGTAGATATGTTACTTATTCAAATACAGTTTTAAGTAAACATTCGTATGGTACTGCAATTGATTTTAATCCTCATCAAAATCCTTATTTCCGGCGGGGTGTTGTTTTGCCAAGTGGTTCTAAAGCATATTTAGATAGAAAAATAATTAAAGTCGGTATGGTTGAAAGTATTGTGCATGTATTGAATAGATACGGTTTTAAAATATGGGCTGGTCTGTGGGATAGTCCAAAGGATTATATGCATTTTGAGTTTGTAGAATAAAAATATGATAAATGATCATGTATTATTTGATACTTTAAAAAAATCATCTGATTTTATTTCAAAAATTGGAGGGGATTTTGAATGTGTTGAAACTTATTTATCTGGTTGTAATTCATATTCATTTAAAATACGTCTTATAAATGATCATGATAAATGTTATGTTATCAAATCTCCATTAAAAGATAACCCTATTTATCAAAATTGGTGGAAAATTGCATGTAAAAAAGAAAATGCAATTTTAAGTAAAATTGATTATTCAAAGCTACGTTCTTTTGTTCAAATTCCATATGTTGAAATGATGAATATTGATGGATTCAACATATCGTTGAATTCATATGTATCTGGACAAACATTTACTCGGGATATGTACAACTCCTTTAATAATGACGTAAGGGTTAAAATAGTTGATGGTATTGCAAGTTTTTTATCATATCTTCACAGTTTACCACCTGATGATTTTTGGCAATTTGGGTTAGAAGATGGAAAATGTATGTTAAATCAGGTTGATAATTGTTCATGTATTTACAGGCGATCAAGGCTTGAGTTTTTGGAATTTTTTCAACCTTTTTTTGATAAAGATTTACTGAATTTTTTTGATGAAAAAATGCAATTGTTTGATGATATTGATAATATACATTCTAAAATGGCATTTATTCATAATGATTTAAGAGAGTCAAATATTTTATATGATGTAACAAAGCAATCTGTCGGTATAATCGACTTTGGTGAGTGTTTTGTGACATCAAATATTACTGTTGAATTTGCAAATATGGCAAAGGTTGGTCAATTTGGTTTTGATTTTACAAATGATGTTGTTGATCGTTATAATCAAATATCTCAAATGAAAGTCAATAAAAAAGATTTGGCAATATTTTCTTGTTTATCTTCTTTATGGGATAACCGTAATATTCATAAAATGGCATCAGAAAAACAAATGAAAGATGTAAAAAAATTAAAAATATTTGCAAAAGAAGTTGAAGAATATTTAAATAAAATCGCTTAAATGTCAGATTTAAATAAAAATAATTTTAATTATTATCATAAATATGTCCCAGGATTTCATAGTAACATTGAAAATAGCAGTGTTGGTATTGGTTTAAATAAAGATGTAATTTGTAATATTTCAAAAATAAAAAAAGAAAATGATGAGATCTTAAATCTTCGGTTGCATGCATTTGAACAACTTCAACAATTTGAACAACCAAAATGGGCTGATTTCGAAGTCCCATTCATAGATTTACAAAAAATTTGTTATTATTCATCTCCTAAAAATTTTGAAAATAAAAAATCTATTGATGATATAGATCCAAAAATTAAATCTATTTATAATAGGCTTGGTATACCACTTTCAGAACAAAAGTTAATGCAAGGTATTTCTATTTCAGGTGATAATACAAAATCGAGTAATATGGCGGTTGATGCTGTTTTAGATTCTGTATCTATTGCAACAACTTATAAAGATCAGTTATCAGCATTTGGAATTGTTTTTTGTTCCATGTCAGAAGCAATAAATAAGCATTATGATCTTGTTAAAAATAATTTATGTAGCGTTGTTCCAGTAGATGATAGTTTTTATTCTTCTTTAAATACTGCGGTTTTTTCTGATGGGACTTTTGTATATGTTCCAAAAGGTGTTAAATGTCCTATTGATTTAGGGTCGTATTTTCGAATAAATGCAAAAGAAGCTGGGCAATTTGAACGAACATTAATTATTGCAGAGGAAGGGGCAGAGGTAAATTATTTAGAGGGATGTTCTGCCCCACAATATGATAATAATCAACTTCATGTTGCTGTTGTTGAGTTGATTGCAAAAAAGGACTCAGTTATAAATTATTCTACTGTTCAAAATTGGTATCCTGGTGATGAAAACGGGGTTGGTGGTATTTATAATTTTGTAACAAAAAGAGGAATTGCTTTTGAAAATGCAAAAATTTCTTGGACTCAATTGGAAGTTGGTGCGGCGAAAACTTGGAAATATCCATCTTGTATTTTAAAAGGAGATAATGCAGTTGGTGAGTTTTATTCAGTTGCTATAACAAACAATAGACAAGATGCTGATACAGGGACAAGAATGATTCATATTGGAAATAATACATCGTCAACGGTTATTTCTAAAAGTATTTCACTTAAAAATTCTCGTAATATTTTTAGAGGTACGATTGATGTTAAAAAAGATGCAAAAAATATAAAAAATTTTACGCGTTGTGATAATTTAGTTATTGGTGATTATTCTGTTGCAAATGCATATCCAAGGATTATTGATAAGGGTATTAATTCCATCATAGAACAAGAAGCAACAGTTTCCAGTATATCGGAGGAAAAGATGTTTTTTCTTTCTTCTCGTGGCATCGATTCTGAACGAGCAATGTCTTTAATAGTTAATGGATTTGCAGGTGATATAATTAAAAAATTGCCAGCAGAATTTATGATGGAAGCAAAAGAATTAATAAATATTAAAATAGAAGAATAACAAAGGACTATTTCGTATGTTAGAGATAAAAAATATTTCTGTAAATGTGGCTGATAATGGTGTTGAAATATTACATAATATTAATTTAAACATAAAAGATTCTGAAATTCATTTTTTACTTGGTAAAAATGGAAGTGGAAAAAGTTCCCTTGCTATGTCATTGGTGGGTAATGAAAAATATAAAATATCGTCTGGTAGTGTTCTAATTAATGGAGAAAATTTATTGAAGATGTCAATTGAGGAACGTGTTCATAAGGGATTGTTTTTGTCATATCAAAATCCAATTTCAATAGATGGTTTGTCGTTTTCAGTCTTTTTAAAATATGCTGTTAATTCTGTTCGTCGTGGGCGGGGTTTAAATCCCCTTAATGCATATAATTTTTTCAAATTACTTGAAAAGTATTGTGATATGCTATCAATTCCCAATGATTGGATTAAAAGGGATGTGAATGTTGGGTTTTCTGGTGGCGAAAAGAAAAAGATGGAAATGTTGCAGATGTTGTTGCTTGAACCGAAAATATGCAATATTGGATGAACCTGATTCTGGTGTTGATGTTGATGCAATTAAGTCAGTTATAAGTGCAGTTAATTTTTGTAAAACTAATTTACAAACATCTTTCATAATAATTAGTCATTATGATAAGTTATTAACATTAAAGCCAGATTCAGTGCACATTCTATCAAATGGCTGTATTATAAAAACTGGTGGTGTTGAAATAGCAGAACAGATACAAGAAAATGGATTTGATAATTTATAAAGGGATGTTCAATTGACTAGCGATATTAAAAGTTTATTTCCAAATATAAATTGTCATAAGATTCCATTTTTTGAAAATATAAAAAATACGATTGTACTGGTTGATAATATTTATCGTGATGATTTATCAATTTTAAGTAATAGTTTGTTATCAAAATCTAGTTTTCAAATAAATGAAAAACAAGTAATTAATATTAACCTTAATAAGTCATTTCAAGATTTTTTGCATATTGTCCATATTGGAAAATCTAAAAATAATAATAGTTTTGAGTTAAATATTATATTAGATAAAGGTACACATTCTAATGTTTTTTTATCTTTTGTTGATGATGATAAATCAAATATAAGAGGAATTATTAATTTTGTATTAAATGATGATACGAATATTACTACAAAGGCTTTGTACATAAACAATTACTCATCAGAGTATAAAATTAACATCATTAGTCATCATGTTTCTTCATATTCAATATCTCAGTTAATGGTAAAAGGTGTTTTATACGATAGTGCATCTGTTGATTTTAATATGAAAATTATAGTTGATAAATTTTTAAAAGCTGTTTCATCTTCTGAGCTTCACAAAGTTTTAAAATTATCAGATTCTGCATCGATTAAATCAGTACCAGCAATAATATGTAATACTCCTGATACTGAAATACATCATGGTTTTGCTTTATCGGGGATTGATAAAAAAAGTATAAGTTTTTTAAAAAGCAGAGGTATTAATAAAATTAATTCAGAAAATATTTTGATAGATTCTTTCATATCTTCAATTTAGGTTCTTAAAAAAAATATTGCATCATTTATTTATTAATTATAGGATAAAATCCGTATTTTATAGGAGTGTTTTAATGAAAAACAAAATGAAAACCCCGTATCTTATGGCAACTTTACGATTTATTTTATTTTTATTACTTGTTTTGGGTGGCTGTATATTTTATGCATTTTATGGTAAAACTTTACGTGCAAGTGAATTAACAGAAGCTGATAAATATGCAGCTATAGCTATGGTGAAGGGGGTAGTTGATAAAACTTTTAGTTTTGTTTTAGATCCTAAAAATTCTATGAAAAAGAAGATAGATTTATTGAAAGAGAACTTGATTTCAAAAGTTGATTTTAATTTTGTATCTCCTTTTGTATTGGGTTCTATAAATAGAAGCTTATTTAGTGATTTGATGTTATATTCTTATACTAGTAAATTTTCGTCTTATGAAAATTATGTTGCTGAAGTACTGGATACAGAGGATGTATCCGATAAAGGGCAACTTTATGTTAATTTTATTGTTTATAAAAAAGATAATAAAAATAGTACAAAAGTTAACTGTAAAGTTCGTATGCGTAAATCTGGAGATACCTTTAAGGTTGTTGATATGAATATTGCGGGGGTTAGTATGGCAATAACATATCGTAGTGAATTTAAATCATTAATAGATTCTGCAAAAGCTAATGGTGAGGATGCTATTAAAAAATTATTTGACACCCTATCAAGTAAAGTGAAGGGGTATAAAGGTTAAGCTTATGAATGATAATTATGTATTATGTAAAAATGATCTGCCAAGTGATCTTTTAAAAACACTCTTAAAATCTAAATCTATAGCTGTTGATACGGAATATATGGGGTTGGATTTAAAAAAAGGTAATTTGTGTTTAGTTCAATTGTCATCTGGAGATGGTAAAGCTTTTTTGGTTCAGTTAAACTCAAAAAAGAAGTATAACTGTCCAAATTTGATAAAATTATTTATCAATAAAAAGGTTCAAAAAATTTTTCATTATGCCCGTGCAGATATGGGAGTGATAAAGATGAATTTAGGGATTGATGTAAAAAATGTTTTCTGTACAAAAATTGCAAGTAAGATTGTTAGAAGAAATGCAGAAAAACATTCTTTACAGTTTTTAGTTAAAGAAATTTGCGGTATTACTTTGGATAAGGAATCTCAGTTGTCTGATTGGACACAAAATAAATTAACAGATCAACAACTAGTATATGCTGCAAATGATGTATTATATCTGCATATAGTTCAAAAATATTTATTGAAACAATTAAAAGAACAAAAATTTACTAAATACTACAATAAGATTATAGATTTTTTACCAACAATAGTGGATTTAGATATTTTGGGATTTCAAAATATTGAGATATTTTCTCATCACTAATTTTGTAATACTTTAAAGTGAAAGGTTAATTTTATGAAAGTCAGTTTTCCTAATTTTTGTGCGAAGTTATTTGTTTTTTCTGTATTTTCACTTTATTCTGCTTCATCAATTGCTAATGATTTGTAAGTTTATACAGGTTTCCATATCTTTAATGGAATATATAACGTGAGGGAGGTTAACTCTCCAACCGATAGAATGCCTGGTTTTCATTTATTCTCTGGTGCATCATTTCCAATTATTGATTATTTATCTTTACGCGTTGAAGGAATGTATAATCATGGTTATGATCATAGTCCAAGTACAAATTATTCAAGTTTTACAATACGCAGTGGATTTGAAGTAGTAAATTCTGATCGATATGAAAATTCAGCTATAATTCCATACTTTTTATTGGGTGCAGGAATTGTTGCATATGATCCTCCAAAAATGGATATGCAAGAAGGATATGTAACAAGTGGGACATTTGGGGTAAAGGTGCCATTTGGTTCTGGTTGGAATATTGATATAGCATTAGAATATAGCTATTCAACTTTTGATTTTGTATTGGTTAAAGGTAAAACTCATCTTGATCGTATGGGACTAGGTCTTGGTATAGTCAAGACTTTCTAAATTATTAATTTTATTTGTATAATAAAAAACTAGTACCGTTTTGATACTAGTTTTATTTTTTTCTGATTAACTTATTAATGTTTATCAAAACGTAAATTGCCGGATTCTTTAACAGTTGTTTGTTTAAATCCATGTTCCATAAATTTTGTAGAAACCGATGTAACCATATTAGGATTTCCACATATAAATATATAATTTTTGTCTTTATTAAATGGGGTTTCCCCTAAAAATTTTGTCAATTCTTCTTCCATGACATCTTGAATATGTCCTGTTAGTCCGTTCCAATTTTCATTTTCTTGTGATAGTACAGGGAAGTATGCAAAATTTTCATGTTGTTTCATTAATCCTTCAAATTCACTGCGGAAAGCTAGATCAGATGCATGCCTTACACCATGAAATAATGCAACTTTTCTTTTATTGTTAAATAATTCATTTTTGTATGTACGTATTATGCTGATGTATGGTGCAATTCCTGTACCAGAGCTTATAAATAAAACATTCGATGTATCTGGTATCCCTTCAAATGAAGTCAAACCAGCAGCTTTCGGAGACATATACAATTTATCTCCTTCTTTTAACTCAAATAACCTTGTTGTCAGTAATCCATCTTTTACAAGAATTATGTAAAATTCTGTAATTTCTTCTTTCTCTGGTGAAGATATTGAATAAGCACGACACACCCAATCTGATTCAGAATTATTTTTATCAAGTGGCAATCCCAATACTGCAAATTGTCCCGCTTTATAATTAAAAATACCTTCATCTAATTTGATTTTAAATATTCGAATTCCATCTGTAACTGGCTTTATTGAAATCACCGTAGCATTAAATTGTGCTTTCATGAAAAATCCTTTTCTAAATTATCAATTATAGGCATCTTATCAGGTATTATCGATAAATAAAACACTTTTTATCATTTTTTCTTAGGTTAAAAAATATATTGACTTAATTTGATATGTACTTATAATTTTCGATTATTTTATTTAAAGATAGGTTTAGTATGTTTGCTATATTTAAGAGTGGCGGAAAGCAGTATCAAGCATCTGTTGGGGAT
>CAUTSU010000008.1:0-8484 GCA_963541105.1 uncultured Alphaproteobacteria bacterium | reverse complement strand
ACTGTCCGTTACATGGCATGGGGTTGATTCCGAAGATGAAAAAGAAGAAAAAAATAAAACTATTAATGTATCTGTATCTTCAAAATCAGGACCAAACAGTAATACGGTAGAAAACACAGAACAAGCACAAATAGATATTCCACAACAACAAGAAAAAGAAATAAAAGAAGAAATTATTCCCTCTTCTGATACAACTCCAAATAGTGGAGATACTAATTCTGAAACAGAAGAGAAAGAGGCAAATACTTATGAAGAAAACGAGGTCAATCCTCCAAATACAAATGAAGACACAGAAGAAAAAGATGAAGAAGATAAGGCAGACGATCAACCTGAGAATACACAAAATATCGATAATTCAGATTGTAGAAAATATGCAGCAAAAGCAAGAAGAAAAAATGGTGAATTTTTAGGATGGATCCAAACAAGCAAAAAAGTTATGTCTCCTGATTGTAAAAATGTTATTGGAATACTTCAAGACAATGGAAAGATATTTAAAATTGGTACTCAAGAGATAATTGGCATAGGTCCAAGATTAGATGGAACAACAAATAATTTAGATGATAGGGCTTTACAAGAAATTCCAGAGGGGCTTAGAAAACCAATGTTTGATACAACAGATATTGAAGAAATGAAAACATCTTTTGCGGCAGCAATGGAAAAAAGAAAGGCAGCAAAAGAAGGAGCAGAAAAAACACCAAAAGTAGATCAAATTGAATCAGCAAGAAAAGGAGAAGAAGGAGTTGATCCATACAGAGCTTCAGACCCACTTGGAATCATGAAGAAAGGAAAAAATGAATTCATTCCACCTTCAATATCAGATAATGCACAAATTTCATCATTTCCAAAGAAAAATAAATATACTCTTCGTGAGAACAAAGCCATACCAGCAGTGCTAAATAGAGCAGTTAAATTTTTTGGTGATAAAGGTGGTGGTGGAGAGGGAACTGATGTTACAGAAACTAGCGATAATTGTGGGGGAAGCGGTGTTCGTGTATCTGCAACGGTTGAGCGAAATGTTTATTCTGACAGTGGAAGAACAATTGTCCTGCCATCAGGAACAGTCGTTTATGGTTGCGTAACCCCACCAAATTCTGAAGATAAAACAAAAATGTATGAGCGTGTGAAGATGACATGGGATAGGTTTATAAGACCAGATGGAGCAGAATTAAATTTAGGCTCATCTGTCACAACATTTTCAGGTGATGCCCAAGGACAAGATGGGGTTCCAGGAAAACGTGATTTAGGATATATGAAAAGAATGTTATTAGAACCAATTTTATATTCATTACTGCCAATTGCTGTTAATATGATTTCTCCAGCAACACAAACAATCAAAAATACTTATAGTGAAGCAGATGCATCCTTTGGAGGGTTAGGTTCAAATACATATAAAAAAATAGAAACATCAGGGGAACTTAGTTCAAAAGAACAAGCAAAAGCAGAAATAATCGAAAATTGGAGAACTGTTAGCCAAGAAATAATGGCAAATAGTCTTAAAAATTTTCAGCCACCATTTACAATTCCAGCTGGAACAAGAATAACTATTTTTGTACAAAAAGATTTAATACTACGTCTAACAGAAAAGAAAAGTGAGATGTCTGGACAAGGAGATCCTGAAGGAGAATAAGTTCAATCTGCCTTGAAAAAATTTTTTTTATAACTATATTACAAGAGTTTAATACTATATTTTCTATTAAAGGAAAAAATATGAAAAAAAATAATTTAAATCAGAATCCTGATAAATGTAATCAACATAATAACTGTAAATGCGAAAAAAATAGTTGTGATTGTTGTAAAAATGAAAATATTACTTCATGTCAATGTGAATCTGAAGCATTAAAGATAGAAAATGAAAAATTAAAAAATGATTTACTTAGATCTTTTGCTGATATGGAAAATTTAAAAAAACGCACAGAAGCTGATATACAAAATAATAGAGATTATGTAACATCGAATATAATTAAATCATTTGTAAATGTAGCTGATAATTTAAGTCGAGCAATTAGTGCTTATGAAAATAATGCTAGTGATATAAAATCATTAATTGATGGAATTAAAATGACTGAATCTGATTTCATGAGAGTATTAAATGGTTTTGGTGTAGAAAAGATAAAAACAGTATCAGAGATTTTTAATCCAGAATTGCATCAAGCTGTATCTATGAAAGCTCCTGAAAAAGATGAAGACATTGACAAAATAGCTGAAGAAATACAGATTGGTTACACACTAAATGGGAAAGTAATTAAACCATCCTTAGTTGTTGTATATAAAAAATAATCTTATTCAATAACAAATTATTTATTTCTTTGAATTTTATCATTTACTGTTATACTTCGGAAAGTATGGTATGTGTTCGATACCGAAGGATTAAGAAATGAAATTTAAATCAGAAATTCTAAATGAACTTAATAAAAGAGGTTTTATAAACCAATGTTCTGATATTGAAGGATTGGATAATCTTTTTACTTCAGAGAATGTTGTTATGTATTTAGGTTCTGATCCAACAGCTGACAGTTTACATGTTGGACATTTAGTACCTGTTATGATGATGCGATGGGCACAAAAGTATGGACATACACCTATACTATTAATTGGTGGTGCGACTGCCCACATCGGGGATCCTGATAAAGATACCGAACGTCCTATGTTAATGTATGATGTAATTGTTAAGAATTCTGAGGGATTAAAAAGATCATACTCCAAATTTTTGCAGTTTGAAGATAACAATAAAATAAATCCTGCAATAATGGTTGATAACTATGATTGGTTCAAAGATATAAATTATTTAAATTTTTTAAGAAATATTGGAATGGTTGTATCTGTGAATAAATTAATTACACTAGATCGCATAAAAAAACGATTAGATAAAGATCTACATCTATCTTTTTTGGAATTGAATTATCCTTTATTTCAAAGTTTTGACTTTTTACATTTACATAAAAAATATAATTGCAAAGTTCAACTTTGTGGTGCAGATCAGTGGGGTAATGCAATTGGAGGAGTTGATCTTATTAAACGTAAAACCAATCATGATTCCTATGTATTAACAGCCCCATTATTGACGACATCAGATGGGAAAAAAATGGGGAAAAGTGAGGGTAATGCGGTTTGGATTAATGAAGATAAAGCATCTAATTGGGATTATTATCAATTTTTTAGGAATGTCCCAGATGATTTAGTTATTAAAATGTTGTATACCTATACTGAGTTAGATACCAATGAAATAAATAAGTTATCAAAATTAGGAGGCAGTGAACTGAATGAAGCAAAAAAGATTCTAGCTTTTGAAGCAACAAAAATCTGTAGAGGTATCGATGCTGCCAATTTGACACAAAAAACTGCAATTGATACTTTTGAAAATAAAAAAATAGGGGAAGATTTACCCGTATTTATTGTTAATAATGGGCAAAATATAGTTGATATTTTAATTACTTGTAATTCAGTGAAATCCAAAAGTGAAGCAAGAAGATTAATAGATCAAGGTGGAATAAAAATAAATGACTATAAAATTAATACATCAGATTATAAATTAAATATAGATAATAATTGTATTATGTCCATCGGAAAGAAAAACAAATTGGTTTTAAAAAAAAGTTAATATTATTAGAGGTTAAAATGTGGTTTATAACACTACTTGGTAAGGTATTTATTTCAATTTTTGATAAAATTGGTGACATACTGTTATTTCTGTTAAAAGTATTGATATCTAGTATTACACCACCATTTTTTTTAAAGAAAATCGCTAAGCAATTATTAATGATAGGGTTTTATTCAATCCCAATTGTTTCATTTACTGCATTGTTTGCTGGAATGGTGTTGGCATTACAAAGTTATTCTGGATTTTCAAGATTTTCTGCAGAATCTGCAATTGCATCAGTTGTTGTAATTTCAATTGTGCGTGAACTTGCACCTGTTTTTACAGGGTTAATGGTTGCTGGTAGAATTGGGGCATCAATTTGTGCAGAAATTGGAACTATGAAAGTATCAGAACAAATAGATGCACTTAAAGTAATGGGGGTCAGTCCATTAAAGTATTTAATAGTTCCCAACTTGATTGCGTCAGTAATTGCAATGCCGATATTAGTGATACTAGCAGACATAATTGGTGTATTTGGAGGATTTATAGTTTCTGTTGGAAAATTGGAATTTAATCCAGTCAACTATATTGAAAAAACATTTCAATACTTACAAACAAGTGATGTCATATTAAGTTTAACAAAAGCAGTTGTATTTGGAATAATTGTATCTGTAATTGGTTCATATTATGGATATCACACAAAAAATGGGGCAGAAGGGGTTGGAAGATCAACTACAAATGCTGTTGTAATATCATCAATAATGATACTATTTTTTAATTACGTGATAACTGAATTATTTTTTTAATATTGTCATAGGAATATAAAATGGCAGAAAAATTTATAATTGAAGCAAATAATGTTTGTAAATCATTTGGAAGTAAAAATGTTTTATACCATTTTAATCTAAAAATAAAACAAGGTGAATCATTTGTTATACTCGGACCATCTGGAGTTGGAAAATCAGTATGTATTAAAACAATGCTTGGACTGATTAAACCAGATTCTGGAAGTATCCGATTATTAAATAAAGAAATAACATTAATGAATGAATCAGAGATGTTAAAACATAATGAACGTTGTTCAATGTTATTCCAAGGAGGAGCATTATTCGATAGTATGAATGTTGCTGACAACATTTTATTTGGATTGGTAAACAGAAAGCATAATTTACCAAAAAAAACAAAAATCACGATAGCAACTGAATTAATTAAAGCAGTCGGGTTATCAGAAAATATTTTATACAATAATATTTCTGAGTTATCAGGTGGAATGCAAAAAAGAGTTGCCCTTGCAAGGGCAATTGCGACAAAGCCAGATATAATATTTTTTGATGAACCAACAACAGGTTTAGACCCAATTATGACTCAAGTTATAAATGAATTAATAATTAAATGTGTCAATGGAATTCATGCAACTGCAGTTACGATCACCCATGATATTCGCAGTGCAATGAAAATAGCAGATCGTATTGGAATGCTGTATAATGGAAATATAATATGGATTGGATCACCGGAAGAATTAAAAAATACTGAAAACAAATATGTTAGGGATTTTGTAAGGGATTCTTTATAGTGGGCAAATCAAAATCAATATATATTTGTCAAAAATGCGGTACAAATTATCCTAAATGGGTTGGATTATGTGCATCTTGTGGTGCATATAATACCATAAAACAAGAAATTTTATCACGTAACGATACTGATATATCAAACATACAAGATATAAAATTAGTTAATATATCTGACATAAAAGGCGATGAGATTCTATATCAATCGATAGGTATGAAAGAGTTTGATAGAGTTCTTGGTGGGGGAATTGTTAAAGGTGCATGTATATTATTAGGAGGGGATCCAGGAATTGGAAAATCCACAATATTATTACAAGTTGTTGCAAAATATTCAAGTTATAGCAATAGTTGTATATATATTTCAGGAGAAGAATCAGAATCGCAAATTAAAATAAGAGCATCAAGATTAGGATTAACAACAGAAAATCAAAATCTTAAAATTGCATCTGCATCAAATATCAAAGATATCATAAAAACATTACAAACAATTAATAATGTAAAAATTGTTGTAATTGATTCTATACAAACTATGTTTAATGATGACATATCAGCATCTCAAGGAACAGTATCACAAGTTAGAACTTGTGCAGCAGAATTGATAAAAATCGCAAAAGAAAAAGGGTTTGCATTGTTTTTAATTGGACATGTAACAAAAGAAGGAACAATAGCAGGTCCAAGAATATTAGAACATATGGTTGATACGGTTATGTATTTTGAGGGAGAGAGAAATCATCAATTCAGAATTCTTCGAACATTTAAAAATCGTTTTGGTGCAACAAATGAAATTGGAATTTTTGAAATGACAGATAAGGGTTTAATCGAAGCTGAAAATCCCTCTGCTCTGTTTATTGCAGAAAGATTGGGAAATACTTCAGGTTCATCAGTCTTTGTTGGAATAGAAGGAACCCGACCATTACTCATGGAGATACAAGCACTTGTATCGTCAGCGTCGTATGGAAATCCAAAAAGGACAGTAATTGGCTGGGACAGTAACAGATTATCAATGTTACTTGCAGTACTAGAAACACGTGCCGGTATATCATTTTCAAATAACGATGTTTACTTAAATATAGCTGGAGGATTTAAAATTACGGAGCCAGCATGTGATGTTGCAGTTGCTGTATCTTTGATTTCTGCAAAGATGAATATACCAATTGCTTCAACTTCAGCATTTTGTGGGGAAATTGGACTATCTGGCGAAATTAGAGCTGTCACACAAGTAAATATGAGAATTAAAGAAGCAGACAAATTGGGTTTTACGAATATTATTATTCCTAAAACGACAAAACATGAATCTCACACATCTACAAATATTAACATAAAAGAAATTGGAAACATAAAGTCTCTTGTTGATATTTTTAATAAGAAAAAATAATTATATAAACTTTAAATTATAACTTTTTTACCTGTTGTTTACTCAACCAAGATTTCATATTTTCTATTTGGTACTCTACAGATTTTATCGATGTACTGCCAGCAGTTTGTTTATTATTTACGCAATTTTTATAATCCAGAACATTACGTAATATATCAATAGATATTTGTGGCAATGTTTGATTGTAATAACAATCATCTAAATCTTCTAAAGAAACATTCTTTTCAACTGCATATGCAACAATTTTTCCAACTAATTCGTGTGATTCTCTGAAACTTAAACCTGTTTTAACTAATGCATCCGCCAAATCAGTTGCATTAAGATACCCCTGTTTCATAGCAGCGAACATATTATCAGTATTGTATGTGATAGAATTAAGCATTGGAGGCAATAACTTTAATATCTTACTTAAATCTGAATATGTATCATACATTAACCGTTTATCTATTTGATAGTCTTTATTATAAGACATTGGAAGCCCTTTAAAGGTATTTAACATAGAGATAAGTCTTCCTGATACAACCGCAGATTTTCCCCTGATCAATTCAAACCCATCTGGGTTTTTCTTCTGTGGCATTATTGAACTACCAGATGAAAAAGCATCAGAAATAGTTATAAAATTAAACATTGGAGAATTCCATATTATAAAATCCTCACTTAAACAGCTTAAATGATTACATATCAAGGAACAAAAATATAAATAATCTGATACAAAATCTCTATCACTTACACTATCCATAGCATTTTCTGAGATATCAGAAAACCCCAAAATTTCTGCTATAAATGTTCTATCTATTGGATAATTTGCACCAGATAAAGCACCACTACCAAGAGGTAATATATTCAAATATTTATAATTATCTAATAACTTTTCATAATCTCTTTTAATTTTTGAAGCATAGTTCATAAAATAGAACCCTAATGTGATCGGCTGAGCTGCTTGCATATGGGTAAATCCCGGCATAATATCAGCTTTGTAAATAGATGCCAAACTTACTAGAGTATCTATGATATTTAAAATATCACTCATATGTTCAGTATAAATATTCTTCATCCATATGCGAACAGATGTCACAACTTGATCATTTCTTGATCGTCCTGTGTGAACTCTTTTACCCAATACTCCTATCTTCTCAGTTAGTAATCTTTCAATCCACATATGAACATCTTCATCAATAGGAAGCGGTTCCACATGATTCAAAGAAATATCAGATGATATTTCATCCAAAGCTTTTAAAACTAAATCTAACTCAGAGTCTGTAAATATTCCTATTTTACATAAACCCCTTGCGTGAGCTCTGCTGCCCTCTATATCATAGAGGGCTAAAAACTTATCATCATTAATAGAATAGTTAATTTCTTCAAAAACCTTTTCTTGGTCTTGACCAAATCTACCATTCCACATTTTACCAGACATTTTATTTATTCTCTTTCACTTCAAAAGTATACTCATATTTTTGTTCATCATTACCCCTAACTTTGGTACATACTCTTAAGGATAAACTATGTAAATTAATAAATCCAGTAGCATCACTTTGATTATATCCACTACCGCCATCAAAAGTAACTAGCTCTTCACTATATAAACTGTATGGAGATGAACTACCAATATTGATGACATTACCTTTATACAATCTTATATAAACATCACCAGTTACATATTCTTGCGATTTATCAAAAAAAGCGTCTAGACTTTTTTTCAATGGAGAAAACCAAAGGCCATCATAAACAAGCTCAGCATATCTTAAAGACAAGCTTTTTTTAAAATGCATTGTTGCTTTATCAAGAGTAATTTTTTCTAAAATTCTATGTGTTTTATATAAAATAGTCGCTCCTGGTGCTTCATAAACACCCCTTGATTTCATTCCAACAAGCCTATTTTCAACCATATCTACGATACCAACTCCATGTGCACCTGCTTTATCATTTAAAAATGTAACAAGTTCAACAGCCTTCATTTTTTT
>CAUTSU010000007.1:0-8834 GCA_963541105.1 uncultured Alphaproteobacteria bacterium | reverse complement strand
GCTCTGATAAAACCCCAATAATATCACTAAAACCCAAAATATAAAAATCAGATAAATTATTAATTGAAGATTTAACATCTGCTTTATTTGCAACCAATAAAACAGGAACTCCTGTTCTTCTTAAAGTACTAGCAAATATTTCATCAATAGGATTAACAGAATTCGTTAAATCAACAACAAATAAAACTAAATCAGCTAATTTAATGGCATCTAAAGTTTTATTTGTCATTTTATTTGATAAAGAGTTACTGTTTTTTAATTCTTCTAACCCTGCAGTATCATAAAATACAAAATCCCTATCAGCAATTTTTATAAAAAATTCTTTAACATCTCGGGTAACACCCGCATAATCATGAACTATAGATACTTTATGTTTGCATAATCTATTAAACAATGTAGATTTACCAACATTTGGACGACCAATAATGACAACTTTTAACATTTTTTTCTTTTATTTAAAACAAATTCTACATATACTTTAGTATCTTGTTAAAGATATAGTAACGGAGATAGAAATGGTAGTAAAAAAAACAAACAAGAAAAGTTCTAAACAAAAAGTAAAACAAATTGAAAAAGATTTTCTGAAAATAAAAGATAAAGTTAAACAAAATATCAAAATTAATAAAAAAGATATTAAAGAATCTGCAAGTATATTTGTCAATTTTATGAAAGCTGTAAAAATGGAATATGTTAAAGCTCGTATGATTAAAATGTTTAAAGATACAAATGATATTATCTTAAAACCTGTTAAGTTTTTTTCTTCTATAAAAGTAGACGGAAGCCTATCTGAATATATAACAAAAATCGTCGCTTTTGGTTTGATATCTGGGGTTTTATCAATATTATTATCATTTGGGACAATTGGGTTGATTGATACACTATCAACCATAATTTTATATCCATTAATTGGGTTAATTTCATCATTTATACTATCTGGATTTTTATTGATGTTTGTATATCTTGCACAAGGGGATATGAATTTTGAAAAAGCATATAAAATAGTTACAAGTCAATCATTTTTGTTTCCAATAGGAACTGTACTTTACAAATTAACACCTAGTTTATTCTTTTTACTGATATCTTCTTTTGCAATGGATTGTTATATTATAATTCTTGCATATCTGGCAACGGTTTATGGATTAAAGGGAAAAGTTAAATTAGCACAGATAGTATTTGGGGCATTTTTTATATTGTTGTTGTTATTTTACACAAATCCAGGTGTAAATGTCTGGTTGATGTTTAAAAACCCTAGTATTACTAGAATTATGTTTATATAAATATTAAAGTTAATTCAATACCCTATTTATAGGGTATTTTTGTCAATAAATAAAGATGAGTTAGAAAATGGCAATTAGCAAAAATAAACAGATCACAAGATGGGAGAAGAAAAATACAAAAAAAGAAGAAGCAATGAACATCTTAACCCATGGAATTGGGATAGGCTTATCAATCGCAGGATTAACTATTTTGGTTGCCCTTGCATCGGTTAGAAATAATCCATGGGCAATTGTATCGTGTGCTATATTTGGGGTAACAATGATATTGGTATATTTTGCATCAACATTTTGCCATTTTACAACAAATAGCAAAGGTGAGAAATTCTTTGAAATATTTGATAATATCGCAATATATTTTTTAATTGCTGGGACGTACACTCCTTATTCTCTTTGTACAATGAAACATACAGCATCAGGCTGGACAATGTTTGGTATTGTTTGGTTTTTGGCAATACTTGGAACAATTATAAAAATGTATTATAGGGATGAACAACCAAGATGGACTGTTTTACTATATCTTGGTATGGGATGGACTTTTGTTATTTTTTCATGGTGGTTAATACCAATGCTAACATATAATGGAATAACATTCCTATTTATTGGTGGTGCATGTTATACAATTGGAATATTATTTTATTTATGGCGGAGATTGTCATACTCACATGCAATTTGGCATTTATTTGTACTTGCCGGAAGTATTATGCATTTCTTTTCAATATTGTATGGTTGTGTTTTAGTTTAAGAAATTATTACAAAAGCCAATGTGATGAGAAAACTTGGAGGAAATACTCATCACACTGAATGATTGACATGGTATTTAAAATACACAAATACTATGTACTTTTTGATTTTTACTAGTTGTTTATAAAATTTGGATCATATATTTTTTGTAACGTAACAGTATCTAGCATTTTTATTATATACTCCTTAAATTTTTCAGAATTATTATTAATTGCAAGTATCATATCATTGTACAACCCATTGTGATCAATTGTTACTTCCCATTCAACACATTTATCCCCTAAAAGACACACCCAATCATTATTTTCTGGTGCTCTATAACACAGATTATTTAATTTCATCCAAGGGTATACATGTGGTGTATACCATTCTGATTTCTTACATTTTATATTAATTGTTTGTGCATTTATACTATTGGATAAAAAAACAAAAAAGCAGATCACTATTAAAAATAATTTCATAATTTTAAAAATTGATATTGCTGATCTTTTCATAACACTTCTCCTTATCAAATAATTTAAATGGATAATAAAAATATTTCTTTGTTATTTTTTAAGTCTACCCCCCCCCCACGACTTGTCAAGGGTTTTTTGTAAATTTTTTATTCAAAGTGCAAAAATTAATATTATCATCAAAATGAAAACGATTTTCATTTTTATATTGATTTATATTACTAAATCAGATAGTATCATTGGACATTCAAATGATATATAAAACAAAACAAAAAGATTATTTATATAACTTGTTATATGACAACAATAGTAAGTCATTTACTGCTACACAAATTAAAAATTTGTGTATTAGTGATGGGGTTAGCATTGGATTAACTACAATTTACAGGTTTTTAAATGAGTTAAATAAAAGCAATAAAGTAAGAAAAACCCTAAATAAAAATAAAGAAGCAGAATATCAATGTATACAAAATGAATGTGATAAACATTTTCATGCAAAATGTTCGAACTGTGGAAAACTAATACATATGGATTGTGATATAGCCGAAAAATTAAAGAAACATATATTAAAAGAACATAATTTTTTTATAAATTTAATTGATACAACAATTTTAGGTAAATGTGATAAATGCTCAAAAGGAGGTAAATAATATGAGAGTATCTTTTTTAGGTAAAGGTGGCAGTGGAAAAACAACAATTGCTGCATCATTTATAAATTATTTAAATAGTATCAACAAACAAGTGCTTGCAGTTGATGCAGATATAAATGTAAATTTAGGTAATTGCTTAGGAATGGACAAAAAATATTTAGGAAATTCTTTTGAAGATATTGCATATTACTTAGAAAGAGAAAAAGTTATTTCAAACAAACCGATAATTGGTACGACACCAGTTACAAATAAATCTAAATTTATACAACCTGATATTAATGATGATTTTTTTAAAAAATTTGCAACATTCAAAGATAATATTGCCCTATTAACCGTTGGAACTTATGAAGATGAAAAAATTGGATGCGATTGTTATCACAGTAAACTTGGCAATGTTGTGTTAGTTTACAATAGACTATTAGATGATAAGAATTTTTATGTTATAACTGATTCAACGGCCGGAATTGATAGTGTTGGAACATCTATGTTTTACATATCTGATATAAATATATTTGTAATAGAGCCAACAAAAAAGAGTATTGATGTATTTAAAGATTTTGATAAATTAACAAAAAAATATGATGTCAAAAATTATGTTGTGGCAAATAAAATTTATGATGAGGATGACATCAATTTCATTAAATTACAAATTAATACAGATACTATTATTGGTTTTATACCCTACTCTGAACATCTTAAAAAATATGAACAAGGAAATAATTTAGAATTACAAAAATTCGATTTAAATAATATTGAATTAAATAAAAAAATTAAAAATTTATTAGATTCAACCGATAAAAATTGGGGTAAGTATTATAAAACACAGAAGCAAATTTATACAAATGATGCTGGAGACTGGTATAGTCAATATTTTGGAGAAGATTTAACAAAGTATATTGATGAAAATTTTAGTTATAACAAAATTATAGAAAAACTATGATATTTACCCCAATTATTACAGATCAAATTAAATCTTTTTTACAAAATAAAGATTATTTATATAGTCTAATTAATACCTTTAAAAGACCGTTAAACTTAATATTTCTAAATGAGATTAAAAATAATATATCTAAATTTACAGATGTTCTCAAAAAGTATAACATTAAAAGTTCTATTTATTATGCTCACAAGTGTAATAAATCTTCTGCAATAGTTAAAGAAGTTTTAAACGAAGGAATAAACATAGACGTTGCATCAGAAAAAGAATTACAACATGTTTTATCTTGCGGTTTTACTGGAGATAAAATAGAAGCAACAGGACCAAAAAATGATTTATTCATAATATTGGGATTACGACACAACATAATTTTTAATGTTGATAATATATCAGAACTAGAAACAATAATTAAATATCATAAGCAAATTAATAAACAAGAAAAAACAAAAATATTATTTAGGCTAAATGATTTTTCGTCAAGAGAAAATAAATTTATAAAAAAACAAAGTAGATTTGGAACTCCGATAAAAAGTGTAAAAGAAATTTTGAAAATAATAAAAGATAATAGCAACTATATAAATTGTATTGGTTTTGCATTTCATTTAGATACTGTAAATTTGAAAGAAAAAGCAATTGCCATAGAAAATTCAATAGGATTATTTAATATTGCTTATGATATGGGTCTTAATCCATATATCCTAAATATAGGTGGTGGCTTCAAGGTAAATTATCTGAAAAACAAAGAAGATTGGGATACTGGAATCAGTCAGATAAAGGAAAATACTTTAAGTAATTCCGGTAGATTAACATGGAATAATGCATCATTTGGTTTGCGGGCAGAAAATGGTACATTAAAAGGAGCCTTAAATATTTATAATTACTACGAACCAATTGCAAAAGAAAAATTTTTAGATGAAATATTATCTTATAAATCTGAAAAATTTCAAAATAGAACTATCGGTAATATATTATCAGAAAATATGATAGAGTTAATGATTGAACCGGGCAGAAGTTTACTTGATGATGTTGGAATTAACATAGCACAAGTAACATATACAAAATTATCTGCAAATAATGATTTAATGATAGGATTGGATATAAATAGAAGTAATATTTTACTCGGTGAGCAAGAGATGTTAATAGATCCAATTTTAATATCACAAAGTACAAAAAAAGAAAAAAATTCAGCTTATTTAATTGGAAATTTATGTTTAGAATCTGATTTTATTTTTAAACGTAAAATATCTTTTAATCAAATTCCTCAAAAAGATGACTTAATAGTTTTTATAAATACAGCTGGTTATTTCATGGATTTTAGTGAAAGTAATACAATTATGCAAAATACAGCTGTTAAATTAGTAATGTTAGAAAAACAGGATAAATTTGAATATATACTTGATTCAAATTATGACCCTATAATTGATATGGGAAGAGTAAAATGATAATAAATAACATTACTGAGTTGATTGGAAACACCCCAACACTTAAAATAGATAATAAAATAACAGGGTTAAAAAATATTAATTTATTTGTTAAATGTGAGTTGTTTAATCCATTCGGATCAATTAAAGATAGAACAGCATACGCCTTAATCAAAGATGAAATAGCAGACTTACAAAAGAATAATAAAATAGTTATAGAATCATCAAGCGGTAATACGGCAAAAGCATTACAAGTAATTTGTAGTACTTTTGATATTCAATTTAAAACAATAACAAATAGAATAAAAATACCAGAACAAAAAGATATATTAAAACTTATTGGGGCAGATATAGAAGAATTACCGGGATTATCAGAATGCCCAGATCCAACCGATCCAAATGACCCGATCACATATATAAATAATATTGTAACAGCGAATTCTGGTAAATATTATCATACAAGTCAATACACAAATTTAAACAACCCAAAAACACATTTTGAGCATACTGGAAAAGAAATATACAATGATTTAGGAAAAGTTGATTATTTTTTTGGCGTGCTTGGCACAACTGGATCAACAAAAGGAATTGTAGAATATTTATTAACCAAAAATCCAAATCTTAAAAAGATTGGAATTATAGCAGAAAAAGGAGACACAATTCCAGGCATAAGAAATCGCGATGAAATGCACGAAGTTGGCATATTTGATAGTAAACTGTATGATGAAATTATTGAAGTAAGTTCAATGAAGGCAGTTGATGGAATGTTAACATTAAACAGAAAACTTGGATTATTAGCAGGTCCAACAAGCGGAGGATCATTTATAGGAACATTGGAATATCTTAAAAACATTGATAGTACAATAAATAAACCAATAACTGCAGTATTTGTTGCTTGTGATAGAGTTGAATGGTATATGAGCTATATAAAAAAACGCAGACCGGATATATTTGATGAAAGTAAAAAAGTTGATTCTATCAGAACACTTACGGACAATGATTTAGAAAATGCGAAAAGCATATCAATTAATGATATTCAAGAATTTATTATTAAACATAATCCAACTATAATAGATCTACGTGGATCGCTCGCATATTCAAATGGACATATTGAAAATTCAATCAATATTACAGATATATATTTTGACGATATTGTTGAAAACGGATTTCCTTTTGATGCTGGTAAAATAATATTATTAATATGTGCTGTTGGTGATAAATCAAAGAAATATAGTGCTTTTTTAAACAAAAAACAAAATGGGAAAAATATTTATTCATTAGATGGGGGAATTGTTGCATATAGGGATAAATCATTACCCCTTGTAAGAAACATTAAAAAAATAAATATCTATGATAAATAAAAGAAATGATTTTGACTTTATTATAAATAATGATGTTGTTTATCTGGATAGTGCAACTACAACTGTTAAACCAAATATTGTTAATACTATCGTTAATAAATATCTTCAATGCCCACTAACAAATAAAGGGGTTTCTAAATATTCAAGAGACATACAAAATAAAATAAATCTTACAAGAGAAACTGTTAAAAATTTCATAAATGCAAAAAACACAAGTGAAATTATATTTACAAGTGGATCAACAGAATCATCAATAATTATCAAAAACTTAATCTACCCATTATTAAATAACGAAGATGAAATAATATTATGCACTTTAGATCATCAATCAACAATATCTCCATGGATTAAAGCAACGGAATCATTAAAAACTAATTTCAACAGAAACGTTAAAATTAAGGATCTTATAATTGATCCAGAGGGAGATTATAGAGAACAAGACTTAATTGATAAAGTTAACAAAAAAACAAAAATAGTAATATTAACACATATACATAATATATATGGATTAGAAGTTAATATTAAATATTTATCAAAACAAATTAAACTGAAAAATGATAATTGTAAAATTATATTGGATGCTAGCCAAAGCGTTGGGCATATAGAAATTGATGTACAAAAACTAGATATAGATTTTATGTATTTTTCAGGACATAAAATGTTCTCTCTTCCAGGTATAGGTGTACTATATACACAAAACTGTAATAACAAAAATTATGAAGTCGGTACATTAAATATTCCAGGAATTCTATCACTTAATACAGCAATTGATTATATAAATGATATTGGAATAAAAAATATTGAACAACATGTATACGAATTAACTAGGTATTTATTTGATGAATTATCAAAATTAAAAGGCATTATATTTAATAATGGAATTGCAAAAGCGAAATGTGCTGTTGGATTTGGAATTATCAGTTTTAAATTTGAAAATACAAATACATCAGATATTATGCAGGTATTGGATGATTATAACATAGTTGTGAGGGGGGGTAATTTTTGTAACTCTGCCAACGATGATTATATCAGAGTATCTTTACACATTTACAATAACAAAGAAGATATTAATAAATTGATCAATGTCTTAAAATATATATCCGACTAATTAATACAAATAAAATACAGTTTTACTATTAATTATCTCTGACAAACTGTTTTTGAACCCAAAATGAATCCGATTGTAATGTATATCTTTGAAAAAACACTAACTCAAACCCGTTCTTTTTTAAAAGTCGTTCAATATCAGTATATAAATAATTTTTTTCCTTATAATCTACATACAAAGCATGTTCAGCCTCTAAATGAATACACTTGATATCTGATAAACGATCACCAAATCCTTCCAATACTTCAAAATTACACCCTTCTACATCCAATTTCAAAAAATCAATATTTGAAATATTATGTTCTTGCATAAAAGTATCCATACGAACAGCTTTTACTTTTACTGAATTTGTATCATATTTAGTTAAATTAAGTATGGATGATAATCCAGTGTTTTGAACGTTAATTGGCAATATATTAAAATTTATTTCTTTGTTCTCATTATATACTGCATAATTGTATGCATTGAATTGATGTAATTTTGTTATAGCTTTGTATAAATCAGGATGAGCCTCAAAAACGTAAATATTTTTAGGAGAAATATTAAACTCTTGTGATAGAAAATCAGCATCTTGTGCAAAATTCGCACCTATTTCAAAAATATTTTTTACTGTTAAAGAATTAGAGTACTTTTTTATCCAATCCACAAATTGCCTCATATCAACCCCAGAACTGGCAGGCAGATACCCCCCCCGGATATATTTATCCAAAAATGAACCTTTCTGTTTTTTCTTAAAAAACATTATAACCTCTTTCAGTACGAAAACTAGGATAGATTATACTTTTTAAAAAGTCCATCATTTTAAAAACTTATTTTAAAGTAATACCTATATCTGCTGTAATATGACTGTTTTGATATAAAATATTGATAAATATAAAAATATGTGT
>CAUTSU010000006.1:0-9598 GCA_963541105.1 uncultured Alphaproteobacteria bacterium | reverse complement strand
AAATATAATTCCAATAAAAGAAGCAAAGGAAGCATTACATTATGCACTTGCTAACCCAATACATCCAATTATTGAGCATTTAACCGAAGCTGATTTTATTATAAAAGATCAAACAAATGATGTAGCAAGGCAAGTTATATAGATAGTTCAAATAAAAACATTTTTAAGAAATAAGTTTTCCAATAAGATACCTACTATTTTGGTGTTTAGCTTTCCATACAAAAAAACCTTCCAAAACAGTGGAAGGTTTTAATCTACTAAACACGTATTGTTTACACTTTTAAATCAGTTGTATCTTCAAGATTAACTACAGATTCATTTGCTTCAACCAATGCATCACGTTCAGATGCAATCTTTTTAATTTCTCTGGTATAAGCCCCGGTCCCAACAGGAATTAAACGACCAACAATAACATTTTCTTTCAAAGCAACAAATTCATCTGTTTTACCGGCAACAGCTGCTTCCGTTAAAACTCTTGTTGTTTCTTGGAATGATGCAGCAGATATGAAGCTTTCAGTTTGAAGTGATGCCCTCGTTATACCCAATAATACAGGTTCTGCAGTTGCAGGTTTACCACCTGATGCTAATGCCTTTTTATTTTCCTCAATAAATTCATTTAAGCTTACAACTTCTCCCTCAACAAATATAGTAGATCCAGGATTTTTAATTTCTTTTTTCTTTAACATTTGACGAACAATAATCTCAATATGTTTATCATTTATTTGCACACCTTGCATACGATAAACATCTTGAACTTCATCAACCATATAACGTGCCAACGCAACAACACCCATAACACGTAAAATATCATGAGGAGAAACCTCACCATCGGTAATTTTATCACCTTTTCTTACAATATC
The DNA here is from genome assembly GCA_963541105.1 of uncultured Alphaproteobacteria bacterium. Taxonomy (GTDB): domain Bacteria; phylum Pseudomonadota; class Alphaproteobacteria; order Rs-D84; family CASDRH01; genus CAUTVF01. The sequence goes on along the minus strand of CAUTSU010000006.1, from coordinate 8,738 downwards.
TCCATGTTGAACAAGTATTTGTGCAGATTTTGATATATAAAGATCAACTGGATCACAATCATCATCTGGAATAATTGATATTTTATGTTTTGCTTTAACATCATCACCAAAATCAATAACCCCATCACATGGAGCAATCACAGCAACATTTTTAGGATTCCTTGCTTCGAATAAATCTACAACTCGTGGTAAACCACCAGTAATATCTTTACTTTTCGATCCCTCTAATGGAATATAAGCAATCACATCTCCCGCTTTAACTTCTGTCGCATTATTTATAACCAACACTGTTCCAACTGATAACAAATAACGTGCCTCCATATGGTTACTTAATTTTAAAACTTCACCGTTTTTATCTGTAATAGTTAACTGAGGTCTAAGGTTTTTACCTTTATAAGATGTTCTCCAATCAATAACAGTCTTGGCCGATATACCAGTTGTATCATTAAATACTTCAGAAAAAGACAAAGCATCAACTAAATCAACATATGTCAAAATTCCTGCTTTTTCCGTTATAATTGGTCTGATGTATGGATTCCATTCAACTATTTTTTCACCCTTTGCTGCCTTCCCACCATCTTTTACAAATAATTTTGCACCATATGGAACTTTATGACGCGAAATTTCCTTTCCACTTGAATCTTTAAGTACTATTTCCATATTTCTTGTTATGACAATTTCTTCCCCAGACGAGTTAACTAAAGTTTTTGCATGATCAAATACAACAACCGAATCAAAATGAGATTCAATTGACGAATGTTCTGTCCCTCTTTGTGCTGCTCCACCTATATGAAATGTTCTCATGGTTAACTGAGTTCCAGGTTCACCAATTGATTGTGCAGCCATAATACCAACAGCTTCACCAACATTAATCATCTTACCACGGGATAAATCACGACCATAGCATTTTGCACAAACACCATCATGTGATTCACATGTGAGCACAGATCTCATAAGTACAGATTCTATACCAGCAGACTCAATTAAAGGCAAATGTTTTTCTAGAACCTCTTCCCCTCTTTTGACGATAACTTCCCCAGTTACAGGATTAACTATATCTTCATTTGGACATCTACCGATAATACGCTCCGCCAAACTTTCAAGCACAACACCATCTTTTACAACTGCACGTACAGTAACGCCTTTTTCTGTTCCACAATCTTCTTCTCTCACAACAACATCTTGTGCAACATCAACTAACCTACGCGTTAAATATCCAGCATTTGCCGTCTTTAATGCAGTATCTGACATACCTTTTCTGGAACCATGAGTTGAATTAAAGAATTCAGAAACCGTCAAACCTTCTTTAAAATTAGATTTAATAGGAGTTTCAATAATCTCACCAGAAGATTTTGCCATTAATCCCCTCATTCCTCCTAACTGGCGTATCTGTGTCTTCGACCCACGGGCACCTGAGTGTGCCATCATATACATAGTATTATATTTACCATCAGGTCCAATCTTAGAAATTGTATTCATCATCTCACTTGCAAGAGTTTCAGAACAATTTGTCCAAGTATTAACAACTTTATTATATCTTTCTTTTTTAGTGATCAAACCATCCATATATTGTTTTTCAAATAAAGCGACTTCTTTTTCTGCATCAGCAACACGCCCAGCTTTAGTTGATGGAATCCAAATATCTGAAGTTGCAAAAGAAACACCAGATTTGGTTGCGTACTTAAATCCCATAGGCATTAACGCATTTGAAAAATTAACAGTAACCTCTTGTCCACAATGGAAATAAATAAGCCCAATTAACTTATCCAAATCTTTTGTCCCTAATTGTTTGTTTACCATATCAAATGTAATCTTTTCATGTTTTGGTAAAATTGAGGCAAAAATAATACGCCCTGCAGTTGTATCATAAATTTTTCCATCAAGTTCACAACGTGCCTTAATCTTTGAATTTAATGTTAATTTTCCTTCATCAATTGCTAGATTAATTTCATCCAATCCAGAATAGATTCCACCTTCTCCAACTTGACCATCCAATTCTGTAGTTAAATAATAAATTCCTAACACCACATCCTGAAGTGGAGATATGATAGGACTTCCATTTGCAGGTCGCAAAATATTATTTGTAGACATCATTAAAATACGCGCTTCTAATTGTGCTTCTAAAGACAAAGGAACATGAACGGCCATCTGATCACCGTCAAAGTCTGCGTTGAATGCCTTACAAACAAAAGGATGCAATTGTATTGCTTTACCTTCAACTAAAATTGGTTCAAACGCTTGAATACTCAAACGATGCAAAGTCGGTGCACGATTTAATAAAACAGGATGTTCTTTAATAACATCTTCTAATATATCCCAAACAACATCTTCTTGTTTTTCAACCATTTTCTTTGCTGATTTAATAGTATTTGCATAACCACCAGCTTCTAACTTAGAATAAACGAATGGTTTAAACAATTCCAAAGCCATAATCTTTGGCAGACCACATTGATGCAATTTTAAATTTGGACCCGCCACAATTACTGAACGACCTGAATAATCAACCCTTTTTCCTAACAAATTTTGACGGAAACGACCTTGTTTCCCTTTTAACATATCAGATAAAGACTTTAAAGGTCTCTTCATATGGCTTAATAATGGTGTAGATTTCCTAGAGTTATCAAATAAACTATCAACTGATTCCTGTAACATCCTTTTTTCATTACGAATAATGATTTCAGGAGCTTTCAAATCAATTAACTTTTTCAACCTATTATTTCTATTAATGACACGACGATACAACTCATTTAAATCAGATGTTGCAAATTGACCACCATCAAGTGGAACCAAAGGTCTTAAATCTGGTGGTAAAACTGGCAAAACATCAAGTATCATACTTTCAGGTTTATTGCCGGACTCTAAAAATGCTTCCATTATTTTAAGACGTTTAATAATCTTATTTCTGGTAACTTCACTTTTTACATCCTTAAGTTGTAATCTCAAATTATCACATTCAGCTTTTAAATCCAAATTCATTAACATTTCTTTTAAAGCTTCTGCACCAATTGCAACCCTAAAAGAATCTGGTCCGAATTCTTCTTGATAACGAACATACTCTTCTTCAGTCAATAACTCATGTAACTTTAAAGGAGTAAGACCTGGTTCAATAACAATATAATTATCGAAATATAAAACTAGTTCCAATTTTTTAACTTGAATATCCAACAAAGTACTAATCTTACTCGGTAAAGATTTCAAAAACCAAATATGTGCAACTGGACATGCAAGTTCAATATGTCCCATACGTTCACGACGAACTTTTGACAAAGTAACTTCAACACCACATTTTTCACAAATAACTCCACGATACTTTATACGTTTATATTTACCACATAAACATTCATAATCTTTTGTAGGTCCAAAAATTTTTGCACAAAAAAGTCCATCTTTTTCTGGTTTTAAAGTTCTATAATTGATAGTTTCAGCCTTCTTAACCTCACCATAAGACCAAGATCTAATTTCTTCAGGAGATGCAATAGAAATTTTAATTTTATCAAATGCTTCCTGTTCTTTTACATGACCAAAATATTTTTGTAAATCATTCATTTTATAACATCCTTCTATTAAAAATTAATTCTATTGCACATTCTTTTCATGTTTTGTTTCTATATTTAAACCCAATGATTTAATTTCTTTTAATAAAACATTAAAACTCTCCGGAACACCAGATTCAAATTCATAATTTCCCCTAACAATTGACTCATAAACTTTAGTTCTACCGGAAACATCATCAGATTTAATGGTTAACATTTCTTGCAAAGTATACGCCGCACCATATGCTTCCAATGCCCATACTTCCATTTCACCAAAACGCTGACCACCGAATTGTGCTTTACCACCTAAAGGTTGTTGAGTAACTAGAGAATAAGGACCAACAGAACGAGCATGAATTTTTTCATCGACTAAATGATGTAATTTTAGCATATAAATATACCCAACCGTAACATCACGATCAAATTTTTCACCTGTTTGACCATCATATAAGGTTGTTTTTCCAGAAACACTCAAACCAGATTGTTTCAACAAATCAACAATATCTTCTTCCTTCGCACCATCGAACACAGGGGTAGCATAATGCAACCCTTTTGCTGAATCTTCTGCAAACTCAAGTAAATCTGTATTTTTCATGCTTTTTATCATACTCTCATATGAAGCATCGGCATAAACTTTACACAAATAATCTTTCAGATCGTCTGTCTTTATCATACTCATTTTGTATTTATCAAGCATGTCCCCGATTTTTTTACCCAAACCAACAGCAGCCCATCCAAGATGAGTCTCAAGAATCTGACCTATATTCATACGAGATGGAATACCAAGAGGAGTTAAAACCATATCAACAGGTTCACCATTTTCCATATATGGCATATCCTCTATAGGAATAATACGGGAAACAATTCCTTTATTTCCATGTCTTCCAGCTAATTTATCACCAGACTGTAGTTTTCTTTTAACAGCTAAGAATACGCGTACAACTTTCAAAACCCCAGGAAGCAATGCAATTCCTTCAGTTATTTTTTCAATTTTCTCATCAAAGAAATTATTTAATATCTCTACACGATCATTATAATCTTTCAAAATATTTTTAATATTTTCATTAACTTTATCATCAGCAACTGAAATCTTACGCCATTTGTATTCATCAATATTATTTAAAAACTGTTCTGTAATTTCAAAACCACCATCTGTATTTTTTAGTCCATCAGAGTAAACTTGCCCAACTAAGATACTTTTTAATTGTAGAGATAAACTTTTCTCTAAAATACGACGCTCCTCATCACGATCTTTATTTTGTTTTGAAATTTCTTGTTGCTCAATTGCTAAAGTTCTTTCATCCTTTTGTATTCCTCTACGTAAGAACATACGAACATCAATAACCGTTCCCTCAGTTCCAGGCGGAACACGAAGAGAAGAATCTTTAACTTCAATTGCCTTCTCACCAAAGATAGCTTTTAACAATTTTTCTTCAGGAGATACAATACTTTCACCCTTTGGAGTTACTTTACCGACTAATATATCACCAGCTTTAACATATGCACCAATATGAACAACACCAGTTTCATCTAAATCTTTTAAAGCAGATTCACTAACATTTGGAATATCGCGGGTAATTTCCTCTGCCCCTAATTTTGTATCCCTTGCAGATACTTCAAATTTTTTAATATGGACAGATGTAAACGAATCATCCCTAACTAACTTTTCAGATACAACGATTGAGTCTTCATATGTCAAACCTTTCCATGATACAAAAGCAACTTTGACATTTTTCCCCAACGCCAATTCACCATGTTCAACACATGCACCATCTGCTAAAACATCACCTTTTTTAACTTTATCACCAAGTTTGACTAAAGGTATTTCATTAATACATGTATCCTGATTCGATCTTACAAATTTTTGAAGTCTGTAAATATCAACACCTGATTTATCTTGAGAATCTTTATCCGATATTTGTACAACAATCCTTGTTGAATCAACCTGAGTAACAATACCGCCATGCAAAGCAACAACAGTTGCTTTCGAATCCCTTGCAACCGTCTCTTCCATACCAGTTCCAACAAAAGGAGCATCATTTCTTATCAAAGGAACAGCTTGACGTTGCATATTTGCGCCCATCAAAGCACGGTTTGCATCATCATGTTCCAAAAATGGAATAAGAGAAGAACCAACAGAAACCAACTGTTTAGGTGATATTTCAACATAATCAACTTCTGCTGAAGGAATCATCACCCATTCACCATTTTCACGACACAAAACGCTCTCTTGTTTTATTTTACCATTGTTATCTAATTCAACATCACTTCCTGCAATTTTCAAACCTTTTTCTTCTATAGCAGAAATATAAACAACATCATCAGTAACAATACCATTTTCAACTTTTTTATATGGAGTTTCAATAAAACCATATTTATTTACTTTCGAATACACAGTTAATGAATTAATTAAACCAATATTTGCACCTTCTGGCGTTTCAATCGGACAAATACGTCCATAATGGGTCGGGTGAACATCACGAACTTCAAAACCCGCTCTATCCCTTGTAATTCCACCAACACCCAAAGCAGATACACGACGTTTATGTGTAACTTCAGCCAAAGGATTATCTTGATCCATAAATTGAGATAATTGCGAAGAACCAAAGAAATCTTTAATTGTATTCATAACAGGTTTAGAGTTAATCAAATCACGTGGCATTATCGTATCAATTTTGACAGACGACATCTTCTCACGAATTGATCTTTCCATGGAAACAAGTCCAATCCTGTATTGATTTTCCATCAATTCTCCGACAAAACGGACACGACGATTCGATAAATCATCTATATCGTCAACAGTATCTTTACCATCCTTAATGTTCGTCAAAACCTTAACTGTTTGAAAAATATCATCTTCAGTTAAAACAGAACTACCTTTTGGATTATTATTTCCAAACCTTAAGTTCATTTTAAAACGACCGACTTCCGATAAATCATAACGATCAGGATTAAAGAAACAATCATTTAAAAGTTTTTCAGCAGATTCAACAGTTGGCGGTTCACCAGGACGCATAACAGAGTAAATTTCAAATAATGCGTCAACTCTATCTTTTATTTTATCAGATGCTATTGTATTTCTTATGTGATATCCAAAATTAACACCATCAATATATAAAACACTAATTTGACGTATAGCTGCTTCGTTAATTTTTTCAACAATATCTTCATTCAACTCATCAGCAGCCAAAGCAATCAACTCAGATGTAACAGGATCAATCACATCATCTGCTAAAAATAAACCTGACAGATCAGAATCCTGAAGCACAACTTTCTTTAAACCATCCTTTATTAATCTCTCAGCTTTACGTGTATTAATCTTTTCCCCTTTTGGAAGAACAACTCTACCTGTTTCAGCATTAACTAAATCATAACCATACTGAACCATCTTTTTAAGACCTTCAGAGTTAAAATCACGCACCCAACCCTTACTTTCTTTATTCAAAGTTTGGACTTGATAAAACATTGACAAAATTTCTTTATCAGAATATCCAATTTTGGAAGATCTAATTTTTTCTCTATCTTTTAATTTTGATATCGCCTTCTTTGAAGATTCTGTTAACATTGCTTTCAGTAAAGCAGATGCAATAATTTTACGTTTTTTATCAATTCTGATATATAAATTATCCTTCGAGTCAAATTCGAAATCCAACCAAGAACCACGAGATGGAATAATTTTTGCATTAAATAAAATCTTTCCAGATGAATGAGATTTTCCATCATCATGAGAAAAGAAAACACCCGGAGACCTTTGCATCTGAGAAACCACAACACGTTCAATTCCATTAAAAACAAAAGTAGCACGATCAGTCATAAGAGGAATTTCACCCATAAATACCTCTTGTTCTTTTACTTCTTTTATACTTTTTTCGCCAGTTACTTCATCAACACTCCAAACAACCAAACTTAAAACAGCACGCAAATTCGCAGCGTAGGTTAAAGATTTCTTAAGACACTCCTCAACATCGTACTTAGGTTTATCGAATTCATATCTAACAAAATCTAAGCTAACCATCCCTGAAAAATCAGAAATTGGAAACATTTCTTTAAAAACAGATTGCAATCCAACATTCCTACGCTCTTCTGCAGGGACATCAAATTGCAAAAAATCTTTATAAGAATCTATTTGGACATGAATTAAATTTGGAATTGCTTCTTTTGATTGAACCTTACCAAAACTTTTACGAATTCTTTTTAAAACCATAAAGCCACCCTTATTTTAAACTAAATACAAGGATCTTGATACGGGGTTGTCCCGTGCGATAAAATACCGCATTATAATTTCGATCAAAAACCAAAAAACTATTTTCTAATAACTCTTTTATATGAAGGCTTATGACCATCATATTTACTTGATTTATTATATTCTCCAACAGAAATAAACTTACGGAAGAAAACAAAATATGCAACAATAACAACCAACGATAAAATACTATTAATCAAGTCTTTAACAGCATTAAAACGAGATGTTTCAAGCAAACCATTCATATATTTATCACTACGCTTTTTGTCTAAATCTTTAACACAAGCTTCACGTTTATCTAATTTACCTTCTTTTAAGCAAAATTCAACTTTTTGATATATAAAACCATACTCATTTTGATCAATTGCCTTTAATTCATAACCAGAAATTCCCAATTTTGGATAAACAACAACAGACATAGTACTAAGAAAAACATAAATAGAATACAATAAAAAACCAACAGCAACAGCATTAACATACTTAATTACAGACATATTAAACCCCTTTTAGAAATTTTTCATAATACCATAAAAATAAATATCTGATCAACATCAATAATAAAAGAGATGTTGATCAGTACTCTCAGATAAAATTATTTAAGCTCAACAACCGCCCCAGCAGCTTCTAATTGTTTTTTAATAGCTTCTGCTTCTTCTTTTGAAACGCCCTCTTTAACAGTTTGAGGAGCACCATCCACTAAATCTTTTGCCTCTTTCAAGCCAAGTTGAGTTATCGTTCTAATTTCTTTTATAACATTCATCTTGCTTGCACCAGCTTCTTTCAAAATAACAGTAAATTCAGACTGCTCTTCAGCGGAAGCTGCACTAGATCCACCCGCAACCATAACAGGAGCCGCAGAAACACCCCATCCCTCTTCACACATTTTTGATAACTCAGCAGCTTCTGTGATTGTTAAAGATGAAAGTTCATCAAATATTTTTTTCAAATCAGCCATTTTATTT
>CAUTSU010000005.1:0-9995 GCA_963541105.1 uncultured Alphaproteobacteria bacterium | reverse complement strand
ATCTGTTTTTATTTCTTGTGCTAGTGATGTGGATTACTCCAAGCTATCTGCAGAAGAAATTTATGATATGGCAGAAAAAGAATTTAAAGATGAAGATTATTCATCTGCTGCTGTATCGTACTCTAATATTGATGTAAATTATCCTTATTCGTCACTTGCAAATGTTGGGTTATTAAAGGGTGCTTTTTCATACTATAAAGATGAAAAATATGGTGAAGCTCTTGACTTGATTGAAAAATTTTTGCGTATTAATCCAAGTTCTTCTGATTTAAGTTATGCTTATTATCTTCAGGTACAATGTCATTTAAAACAGATGTCTGATTATCGTCGTGATCAAATTGCTGCCCATGAAGCATTGAAATCTATAGAGTATCTAAAACAAAATTATCCGGATTCTGAATATACAAAGGAATTATTACCTAATATTGAGTTGTTAAATAATCAACTTGCCTCAAAAGAATTGCAAATTGGCAAGGGTGAACTTCGTATTCATAATTTTGCTGGTGCGATAAACAGCTTTCAAACAGTAATTAATGACTATCCGAAATCTGCGATAGTTCCAGAAGCATTGTATAGATTAATAGAAACATATACTTCTTTGGGATTATCAGATATTCGCAAAATTGTTTATAATAAAATGTTAACTGATTATCAAGATAATATCTGGAAAAGTCGAGCTGATAATTTAATTTCAAAATATAATATAGATTAATTTTATATAAAAAGGTTTAACATGAAAAACTCATCTAAAAAGAAATCATCAAAAAAGCGTACAGAATCTATGACTGATACAATTATTAATGAAAGTAAAAAGATTATTTCTGAAACAATAGATAACAGTAAAAAGTTATTAACAACTGCGGCATCTACATTAATTGAAAAAGCAGATGTAATAATAGAAACTGGTAAAAGTGTTGCAAAATTTATCATAAATTCTAAAGAAAAAATTATAGATCCAAATTTATTAAATAAAAAAAGAGAACCTGTAAACATAATATGTATTAAATATGGTGATGCATATGGGGCAGAGTATGTTAATAAATTATTTAATATGGTTTTGGCGAATATAACTATTCCGTTTCGATTTTTTTGTTTCACAGAAGATAGTACCGGTATTGATGAACGTATAATTATAAAAGATATTCCATTATTAAAAGATAAAGATGGGAATATGTTATCGAGTTTTTCAACTTATCATAAAGAGGCTGGACTGTGTGATGATGATCTTGGTGGATATGAGTTGAGAGGAAAACGTGTTTTATTTTTAGATTTGGATGTCATTATAACAGATAATATAGATAAATTTTTTTCATATAACAAAAATCCAGATGATTTCATAATTATTAAAGATTGGAATAAGGGCAAAAAGAGTAGTAAGTATGGTCAAGCATCATGTTATTCATTTCGTGTTGGAACATTGGGGTATATTAAAAAATACTATGAAAATAATACTGATTTAGTACATAAAAAATATAAAAAGTTAGCACAAGAATTTTTATCGAATATGGTAATCAGTAAATATGGAAAATTAAATTTTTGGCCATCTGATTGGGTAAAAGGATTTAAGAAACATTGTTTACCAAATGTTTTTTTAAGATGGTTTAAAATGCCTAAATTTCCAAATGGAGCAAAAATTATTTGTTTCAATGGATATCCAAATCCAAATGATGCATTGGTTGGCAGATGGGCACCAGTTGGTCAAAGTGTTCCATTTCTAAAAAGAATTTATAAACATGTCCGTCCAACAAAATGGATCGCGAATTATTGGAAATAAAATATAAAAAATTCCCCAGCAGTTGCTGAGGGAAATAGAAATATAAGTCAGATAACTCTTATAAGCTGCCTACGTAATCATCAATCAAATTTAAATTATAAGCTAACTTATATCTACATGAATCATTATACTTAAGCAGTGATATGAATAAAATAATAAATCTACCAAGTATACATCATCTTCATCACAAAAAGCATTATGAGCTGGATACTTTTTGAAAAAGAGTTTAACTAAATAGTCATCTAAAGAATGGGAATCTTCTATATAACTCTCCAAAAGGTCAGCATAGCTCAGATCAAACGCTAACCTTACTTTTTTTGATCTCCAAACTCAGCCCGCTCTTTCATGAAATTTAATCTTTCCTATTCTGTCTAATTCCTGCCTTAGAGAATAGACTTCATACTCCATGGATTCACTTTTGCTTTTCTACCCAATTTATCTTCTTCTTTATGCTGCCAAACATACAAATACCTCATAAATTGTAGTTTTATTATCTTTAAGATTAAACGAAAAAAAATTTATCAAGTGATTATTTTTAAATCAAAAAATAAAAAGGTTCGCTATAAAGCGAACCTTTTAATTGGAATTTTGGATACAATTACTCAAAAATTACATTCTTCCTGATATTCATCAAACAAACCCAGATACTTGGCTATCAGAATCCTTTTTCTTTTATTGTCGTATAGTTCTCGTCTAAACCAATTTGCGACTTCGTATCCATCATTATCTTTCAGGACCTTTAGTAGTGCTCGGCTTTCCATATAATCCTGTTCGATAGTATTCTCCAAAAACTGGATTGTACTAATCATACAAATCCACCTCCCTAAAAATATACTTACGCCTTTATGATAATAAACAAAAATATATTTTGTCAAGTATTTAATACTTCAAATTATAAAATGACTATACACAAAAATTATGAGTTTGTTTCTTATGGTGCCAGTGGAGGGAATCGGACCCGCGACCTCTCCCTTACCAAGGGAGTGCTTTACCACTAAGCCACACTGGCAAATAAAATAATAAACAATCTGAATACAAAAATATTTTATATAATAGTGATCGCTAAGACGTCCTACAAATTAAAGTAATAAAATATTCTTGTCAAATTTTATTTGAAAATATTGGGAAAATAAGGCAGAATAAACGGCGGAGATATCATGAAATTTAGATTATTGTATCAAGGCGAAATTAAAACATATCCCAAACAACGTGCAAGGCATATTAATGATATTCGTGCATCTTTTTCTACTCAGTTAAAACGTTTATTAGAAATCCCCCCTTATTCTGCGATAAATGATTACATTGATTTACGAGGATATAAAAAATATAGCAATAAGAAAAATATAGTAAAAAAAGTTGGTGGGCTGACATTTATTCCGGTAATTTCTCCAGAGTTAGATTTGGTTGCTGAACTTGATATTTTAATGATGCATCCTGAAGTATTGGGTACTGCCCGTGCAGATATAGACAATAGATTAAAAACATTATTAGATGGATTGCGCCGCCCTCAAGTATCACAAGAAGTTACTGATAACTTAGTAAAAAAATTTAGTAATAAACCGGTTTATACTTTGTTTGATGATGATAAGTTAGTAACAAAGATTACAGTTAATACAACTCATTTACTTGATTTTAAAGATGTAAATGAACTTGTACTAGTTATTGCAGTTAATATAAAAGCTTCTCGTGGAACAAAAGATAATTTACAATTAATTTTGTAGTGATCAGTGCATTTTATGCCGGTTTAGCTTAGTTGGTAAAGCAGTCCATTCGTAATGGAAAGACCATTGGTTCGAATCCGATAACCGGCACCAATCATGTTTTTGTAAAGTTTGTTCTTAAATTATTCTGTAAATAAACTTAACTACATGATAAAATGTCATCAATAATTTTTTAATTAATGGAGTTATGATGAATATTTATAAATTAAAATTGATTGCATCTATTATATGTTTGATTTTTGGTATTGGGGTTTTTGTAGTAATATCAAGGCAATTTTTAATAAATAAATCTGATAAAATTGAAATTTATTACGGGACATGGTATGTGGATAGTTTTGAAAAAAGTTGTATTAACAGTAAATGTTTTTCTGATGATACAAAACCAGATAATTATGTCAAAAATAAAAGTGAAATAGTTATATTAAAAGATTTTTATAAAAATTATATAACTTCAATTGATGGATATATTATAGAGCAACCTATCTATGTTAGAGAAATAGCTGAAGATAAAAACTATAAAAATAATAAGGTTTTTTATGTTTATGGGAAAATTAAAGGGTTCCCTTATCATGACAATTTATCGCAAGATAAATTAAAGGAACAGATAAATACGCAAATTAAAAATAAAAATTATGTTGCTTTGATACTAGTTGATAAAAATGGAAATATCATTGAACAAAAAGGAATGTATAATTTTTCAATGAAAAAACAGTAATTTTTGTACAATTTAAATAGAGTAAATACTAATACAACAAATAAAATGAATAAAGATGTAAAAATCAATACCAGTAAACCTTTTTTTCGCAGGGTATTATACAATAAGTTAACTATTACAACTGTATTAAAATCTTATTGTATTTTGGTGATTCTATATTGTTTGTGTAGTAATTATTTAACAGCATTAAATAATGCTATGATTCTTAAATATAAATTAACAGATTTACTGTTGATAGGTATTGGTGAATTAATTCAATTAATTATAATTTTTATATTCCCAGTTTTAGTAATATTTATTTTGCTTAGCTTGTATAAAAAGAAAAAAATGTATAAAAATTTTGGCAAAATTATATCAAAAGATTTTAAAGGTGTCGTTGCTATATCTGTGTTTTATACAGTATTTACTGTGATTTTTGGTTGTCAGTCTGGGATTAATAATATGACTTTGATTTATATTGCATCATTTTCTTTCGTTTTTGTTATGATATTGTTGGCAGCATCTTGGGGAATTATAAGTGGGTTAAATCCTTTGTTTAATATAAAATCCAATCAATATGTTAATAAATCAAAGTTTCATAAACTAAAAAAATCAAAAGTGTCAGAAAAAAGTATCTAATAAAAACCTCGAAGTTAGATATAGAGGAGAGAAAATAAGGAGGGAGTAACTTCGAGGATTCGTTAGAGTAATTAAGGATATTGTTTGTCCTATACTCTATCTTAAAATATAAACAAAAATTTATATTTGTACAGAAATATAAACAATATTATTTGTTTGTCAACTATTTTGTTTAAATAGTTTTCTTTGGTCTAGAATCTTACAATTAATTTGATAAAGTCTTATAGTAATAGTATAATGAGTTTGCTTTATTATAGGGGATATGACATGACAAAATACAGTAAAATATTGTTCAGCGGAAGAAGTATGATAGAAATGTTGGGTGTTATTGCAATAGGTGGTGTTATGACTGCTGCAACGTTACAATTGTACAGTTATGCGAATAGAAAATCAAAAGCAATACAAATGGAAAATATAATTAATAATACAGCTGAAGATATTAATACTTTGTTATTAGGTCGGAATTGGTCGAATATGCCATTTGATGGTAATGGTAAAAAATATTTTGAAAAGAAAAAAATTAAATTAGTAGATGCATGGGGAAAGGAATTTGCTGTAGAAAGAACATCAACATCAACAGATGGTCGTTTTTTTATAAATATCACTGTTAATAGTATTGCAGATTGCATAACCCTTGCAAAGAGAATATCTGCACTTAAAATTAAGGTGAATGATATGAATTCTTTCAGCGGTTGTAAGAATAAAGATAATAAAATGGAATTTTATTTTAGGTAAAATGAAAAGATCTCCGATACATATATTTTTATTTTGTTTTTTGTTCGTTTTATCATCTTGTTCACATTTTGTTGATGAATACAGTGATGATCAGGATGATTCGTTCGATCTTCAAAATTTGAATAGTGATGAATATCAATCTATAGATAATCGTTACGATTATGCAAAGGAAGTTAAATTTGTGGAATATTCAATTGATGATTGTCAATGTAGGGTTTTGATCCCTGATAATCATACAATAAAGAAGATTGTACATAAAAATGGTAGTGTTAGTTATGTTGGCTTAGTAGATATGGGTATGTATGCTTTAACGTTTAAACGAATAAACAAAGATTCTGAAAATATTGAATTAGATAGTTTTTTTAATAAAGATTTGCAAAGAATTGAAAAAGTTCCAAATAAAGTGGTAATACACAGTGATTTTATATTAAATGGTTTTAATATGAAAGAGGTCACTACATTTGTTAACTTCAATGTGAACAGAACATATTCTATACAAAGGGTTGCTGTTGATAATGATATGATGTACAAAATTGAGTTCTTTGGGGTTTTGGCTGGTGATGTTGTTTATTCTTCTGCAAATAAATTTTTAAATTCTTTACAAAAACAATATCAAGTTGAAATGTAATTTAGCATTTTTTTCAACACTTTATAATTGAATATAGTTCTTCTGGGGTTTTTGATTTTATAAAATTGAAGCGATTTTTTCGTTATTATTTCTAATCTGATTTTTATTGACAAATAAATATATTTGTTTATTATGACAAAATAATATTTATGTCTAATTTGGAGAAAGATATGGAATTAAACAAGTATTTTAAAATAATATTATCTGTTGGAATTGGATTAATTAGTGCCTCTTTGTTATTATTTTTGATAAATGATAATCAAACAAATAATCACAAATTATCAAAAAAACGTGCTATAAATTTTTCAAGGGTAGCAAATGTTAATAAGAATATTATGCGTAAAGCGAAGGTTTCAAATAGAGTTGTTAAATCTTTTAACAATCGTTATTTACAATTATCAAATTATCCGGTTGTGTCTAGTGATTTAAAATATTACCTCTCTTCAGCTAATACTAATCAACAAAAGTATTCGAAAATAGATATACAAATACAAGAAATGAACAATAGAGGATACTACAATGGTTTTAATAGAACTAAGAAATCTAGGATGAAAATATATAAGATATCGAATAAGTGTAAAAAAATGTTACAATATTGTAATGTTATAAATAGTGATCTAATTTTGACAGAAAATAAAATATCTCTATTAAAGGGTAATACTTTGATAAATGGTAATCTGTACGTGAAAAATTTAGATTTCCTAAAATTACCAAAAAATTTATATGTAAATGGGAATATTTACGTGATTAATTCTAAAGGTTTGCTTATAAATGAAAATACAACTGTAAATGGTAATATAATTGTCAGTGGAATATCAAGTTTAAGACGCATAGTTGATAGTATAAAAATAGCAGGTCAAGTTTTTATTAAGTCTTAATAAAAAACTAGACAAGTATGTTTTATAATTGTATTATCCAGGACGCTGTTTCTAGCAATTTGATGGTGTTTTTGGTTTGGTAGCTCAGTTGGTAGAGCAAAGGACTGAAAATCCTTGTGTCGGCGGTTCGATTCCGCCCCAAACCACCATTTATACTCTGTTATTTGTTTAAATTCTTTGTTTTTGTTGTTCCATTGTGTTATAATCCCACTAATTGAGATGTTGATTGAAAGGGAGATGAATGGGGATTAACTTTGGCAATAATGCAGGGAAGTTTTTTGCAGGGTCTGTATCTGGTGCTTCTTCAGTAAACATATCAGTTATCGGTGTTGGTGGTGCCGGTGGAAATATAGTCAAGTATTTATCAGAAAGAAAGTTACCAAATGTTAATTTGATTTGTGCAAATACAGACATTCAAGCAATGATGGAAACATCGGTTAGTAATATTATTCAGCTTGGAAAAGATACAACAAGGGGTTTAGGTGCTGGCTCTAGTCCTAAAATCGGGGAAAAATCAGCAATTGAAGCAAGTGAAGAAATAAAATCTGCTTTGCGTGGAACAGATATGTTGATATTAGTTACTGGACTTGGCGGAGGTACTGGGACCGGAGCTACTCCTGTAATTTCAAGTATTGCAAAAGAAATGAATATTCTTACATTGACTTTTGCGGTTACTCCATTTGATTTTGAGTTAGAGCGTAAAAAAATCTGTAAGAATGGAATAAACAATCTCCTTAAAAATACGGATTCATTAATAACCTTGTCTAATCAGAAATTATTGTCGTTGTATAACGACAATTTAACTTTTGTGGATGCTTTCATTATGGTTAACGATATCGTTTATCAAGCAATTACAGGAGTTGTTAATCTATTACTTAAAAAAGAGTTAATTAATCGAGATTTTTCAGATATTGTTCAAGTTATGAAAAATAAAGGACATAGTATAATAAGCATAGGCAAGGCAAGTGGTGAAAACCGAGCGATAACTGCAACTACAGAAGCTTTAACAAACCCTTTATTATCGGATGTTTCAATTAAGGGGGCAAGTGGTATGATAATTACTATTTGTGCTGCACAAAATTCTTTAAAATTATCGGAAGTAAATGAAGTGATGAATGCAATCTTGATGGAAACAAATGCTAATGTTATAAAGCCAAATATATTATTTGGTACATCATTTATGGATGATTTAAATGATGAATTACGTGTTTCAATTATTGCGACAGGATTGACCTCGACCTCTAATTCAAATGAATCTGATACTACAGATAGCAATAGTTCATGCGTTGCAACTGATTATAATTTCGGTATAAATTCAGATGATGATAAAAATATTGATACTAATGAATCTGATCTAAATATTAATGATATCGTTAATATGGAAGATATTCAAAATGATAGGAGTGTCAGTTTTGATGTTGATAATGGTTTTGGTATTTGTACTAATCAAGTTAGTAATGAAGAAAATAAAAAAGGATTTTTCTCAGAGTTTTTCTCAAGAAATAAAAACTTTGATGATTTAAAAAATGAATCATTGGAGAATATTAATATTAATGTCGATGTACATGATAGTGATAAGTCTGTTAATGATGAAATTAGCCTTGAAAAGAATAGTGAAAGTGTTTCATTTTTAGATAATATGAATACATCTGATGAGTTTTTCTCTGATATTAACAATATTGATGTTGTTGAAGATGAAGAAAATATAGTTGATGATAAATTACTTGATAGTATAAACTCTGAGAAAGATGATAATATTCTGTTTTTAACGGAAAAAAATTCTCAGAATCAGAAAAACAATGACAGATTTTATTCTAAACAGGTAGATATATTTGAACTAATAGATAGTATTACTGCTAGCAAATAATTGTGCAATTTTCTTGCTTTTTCTTACGTTTTATATAAAATGCCAGAGTTCTTAGATAAAAGACCCTATCGTCTAGAGGCCTAGGACAGGAGGCTTTCAATCTCCTAACAGGGGTTCGAATCCCCTTAGGGTCGCCACTTTCTGATATTTCTATTTTTAATCAAGTGGTTTGTCAGTACCTTTACTGTCTATTGTATTTAACAAGTGGTATCCCAATCGCATTCATTACAGAGGTTAGTTCATTTTTTGCAGCAATATGTGATATTGTTAATTTATCTTTCAATAATTTTTCATTTATCACATCAGATATTGTCAATCCTTTTAAAAATAGTTCTCTGTATATTACCCTTTCACCTATCCCTGGTAAATACTCAAAACCTATTTCTTCTGAAAAATATTTTAACATTTTTTCAACTTCTTTTTTATTATTTGCATCTATGTGTGAAACTCTGTTTCTTAGTACAATCCATTTGAAATTCTTTTTTATTTCTTGTCCAATTTCTGTGTTATTTAGGACACTATTTAGTTTTTCAACATTTTTTGTGTAATGACTTTTTTCAAAAATATTCTTTTCTAAATCTACTTTTGCAATTACATCTAAATCAAGTAAACTATCATTTACTGGAGTTATTAAAACATCTGCATTTTTGTGTCCTGCATTTGATAAATGATTATATGTTCCCGGTGTATCTATAATTATTATGTCAAAATTACCTTTTAATGAACTTATTTCATTATCCAAGTCTTCTATATCTTCTTTTGCTGCAATTTCATCAGAAAATAATTGTGGGGTAACAACCAAGTGTTCAGGTATAGGCAATACAATATTATTGCTTTTGCAGAAATTGATACGATTTTCGATATAGTGTGTTAATGTTCCTTGTCTTCCATCAAGATCAATTGTTGTAACTTTATATCCACAATACATGTAAGCAATGGCAAAATGAAAGGACAAAGTTGATTTTCCTGATCCTCCTTTTTCATTTCCGACAACTATTGTTTTTGGTAAAGAATTTTTCATTTCTTAATTATCATAACAGATTTTTGTTAATTTGCCAT
>CAUTSU010000004.1:0-10723 GCA_963541105.1 uncultured Alphaproteobacteria bacterium | reverse complement strand
ATTGGCAGAAACCGGGGGAAGCCTAACTATAAATAATGGTGATAGGAAGGATGATAAAAATGTTTTACATAATTATGGTCGCGTGAATATTGCAACAAAAGAAAAGGAATTAAAATTTACACTAAATAACTACAATGAAGTCATAATAAATGACAGTAAATCAGATATACTAAGTAATTACATAAAGAACAGACCAATATTTAATGATGTATATGTAAAAATAGTTAAGGGTTGTACACCTGTGGATGCCACAGATCCCAATGATGAGTGTGTGAAAAAGAAAGTTTTACAGCAAACTATTGCAGAAAATAAGATGACATTGGATTCAATTGTTCAACCTTGTGATCGTCAGGGTGGATGTGAAGGAAAAAGCATTGATGAATTAAAAACATACAACACAATATTTGAAATAGGAGACGGGGCTACTTTTAAAACAACAACGGATATGGTATCCAATCATATTTATCTCAACAACAAAAAACAGTTTGAAGTTCATTCTAAAAATCGTTTCGGAAATGGAATAATACATGTAAAAAAAGGAGGAACATTTAATATATCATCAGAGGCAAACGGAAAAACATATATATCAGGTCTTGCATCCGATGAGGCACATGCAAATCGGGGAATAATAAATATAACAAAAGGAAATGTTCATGTATCACCAACAATAAAAGAAAATGGAGAAATAACAAGACTGCATTTACATAGAAACTTTCATAATCTTGGTAAATTAAATATATCTGCCGGGGCAACTATGCATGTTTATGGGGATTTCATAAATATGATGCAAGGATCTATTAAAGGAGAAGTTGATAACAAAGGGACACTACATGTCCATGGTGGAATAAGTAGAAAAGATGGTGAGATTGTAAAAATCAAAGGGTATGGAACAAGTAATAGTAATAAATTAAAAGGTACAACAGTAATTGATGATGGTTGGGTTACTTCAGAAGATGGAAAATTATTTCATAATGAAGGAACGATAAAAATAACAGAAACAGGGATTTTAAAAATAACCGATATTGATAACGGTACAGATTACGGAAAAATAGTAAACAATGGAAAAATTGCAGTAACTGGAAAAATTTTAAATCCAGGAGATAATAAAAGGGAGATTAAATGGGCAGATACTGAAGACACTGCAAACACCGGAAGAATTAATCTTATGGATGATGAAAAAAGGAATGAATCTCACAATGGTAAGATGTCGCATATAACTTTATCAAAAAATAAGTTTTATAATGGAAACAATACGAATAATGATAAAGCAGTTTTAGATATAGAAGAAAAAGTAAGTGTAGAATCAAGAACAATAGAAAATTATGGACGAATAAATGTAGCAAATGGGGCAAAAACCAACATTGAAAAACTTAATATGTATGGTTCATCTATCTTGTCTATTAATTCCAACTTGAGAATTGGTGGAACTATATCATCAACAGATGATGTATTTATAAAAGAAATCAATTTCAACAATGGGGGACATGTAATGTTCGGGGAAAAAGGAAATGAAAATTCCACATTTACGATGTCTGGTTTATATAATACTTATGCAAATGCTAATATTGGAAAATTCGAAATTGTAAATGGAACAGTTACATCATCAAACGATATATACAACAAAGGTAATCTAACATTAAATGATAATTCCAACTTAACTTTAGGTAATAAAGATTATTCACAAGAAAATGGATCAATTACATTAAATGTTAATGGCTTTAAAAGAGGAAATAAAGAATTCATCTCAGCTAGGAATATAACAATAAATGGATCTACGTTTAATGTTAATGTAAAAAAATTGGTTCATTTGTTTTCAAACCAAAATGGCAGATTTAAAATAGCACATGCAACAGATACACTGAATTCAGATTTAGATCTCTCAACACCAAATCTTAATTTGAATGGAAAAGATTCTTCAATTGAAATGAAACTAGTAAAAGAAGGTAACGATTTATATGCTCAATTTGTGATACCAGAAAAGTTAATTAAAAAATTTAGTGCTGGAAAAAGAAGAAATGAAGTTGAACTTGGTAAGTTTTTATTAAAGGTACTGAAAAATGGTCAGATAAGTGAAAATATACTTGGAGATGCTGTAGAATCATTTTTATTAAATGGAACAACTGAAAGTGAAATTAATAAAATATTAAATCAATTAACATTAAGAACAGCAGAAACACCAATATATATGTTGTCAAAAAATGTTAATCAATTTAACTCAAAAATAATTGAAAATATTGCAAAAGATAGTTTGGCACCAATTCATTTTGGAACATTAAATTTCTTAAGTGCAGAAAATAAGACAACAAAGCACACCACATTAGACGCAGAACTTTCATATATGGCAAATCAATATAATAGCATTATTGATACAGATAATATGTCAACAATTGAAGAAAAGATTTATAAAAAATTAAGAAAAACAAATAATAATCATACAAATGGTAAGTCAGTTAAAGGAAAAGATAAAAGCGTAAATAACTATACATCAATGTGGGTTGATATGATTAATTCAAAATTTGAACGAAAAATTACAACTAACTTTTCTGAATATTCATCAACTACAAATGGATTTATAGTTGGATTTGAAGAAAATGTTATATCTGATAATGACACCAAAAGCAAAACAGGAAAAATTTATAAATATGGTATTGCTTTTGGAGTTAGCCAATCAAAATCAACAGATAAAAAAGATGTTCAAAAAGATATGTTTTATGATATATCATCAAATAATATAAATATGGCAATATATGGATCAATTATTAATAAAAAATCTTCAATTACTGGAATTGGGTCATATAATTCATCATCATTTAATCAAGATAGAAACATAGTTATATCGGTTGGCACACCACCACATACACATACGGCAACAGCAAATGCAAAATATAAAAGCAATGTATTTGCTTTGTACGGAGAGTATAAATATAATTTATATAGTAATCTGCAAGTAAAAGGATTTACAAATTATTCTATGACTAAGCAAGAAGGATTTACTGAAACAGCTGCCGGAATACCAGCATTAGGTGTTAAAGCAAAAACATACAGCGATGCAAATGTGGGATATGGTTTTGAATATGCAAAATTCTTCTTAACAAGAAATGAGTCAGTTATAATTATACCTCATTTGGGATTATCTCATTCAATTTCATTGATAACGAAACCTGTTGATTTGGATACATATTTTTTATCTATAGGTCCTGATTATACATTTAAAACTTTATCAGAAGATAGAAGTAAAAAAGCATATTCATTAAGCACAGGTTTATCAATTGGAAGACTGGTTGGGAAACCATTAATTGGAAGATTTAATTACACAATGGACATATTTGATACCGGAGTTGCAAATACATTTTCAATTAGAGTTTCAAAAGCGTTAAATTAATAACTTGATTTTTTCTTTACCGATATTATATAAATCTGTATCAATTTACGTAAAATGAAAGATTAAAATGGCTCAGGATTATTATTCTTTGTTGGGAATAAAAAAAGGTGCAACAGAAGAAGAAATAAAAAAAGCATACCGAAAACTTGCAATAAAATATCACCCTGATACAAATAAGGGTGATAAATCTGCAGAAGAAAAATTTAAAGAAATCAATGTTGCATATGATACTTTGAAAGATCCACAAAAACGTGCAGCATATGATCAATTTGGTCATGAAGCTTTCACAAATTCTGGCATGGGAAATCGTTCCTCGTATCAATCAAATGGAAATCCTTTTGGCAATGGATTTGAAGGATTTAATTTCAACTTTGGCGGATCCGGATCAGGTGGTTTTTCAGATATATTTGAAAATATATTTTCTGATTTTATGGGGGCATCATCAAGTGGCGGAAGAAAAAAACAAAAAATGAAGGGTTCAGACCTTCAATACAGTATGACTATATCTTTATATGAAGCATATGCTGGTATAGAAAAAGAAATTACAATTCAAAAAAAATCCAAATGTGATAAATGTGATGGAACAGGAGATGAAAACAAAGAATCACCAGTTACATGTCAGAAATGTGGAGGGCGTGGACATATAAATACAAGACAAGGTTTTTTTTCAGTTCAACAGCCATGTCCAGATTGTTATGGAACCGGTGTCATTGTTAAAAATCCATGTTCAAAATGTAATGGGACAGGTATCACAAATAAATTATCAGATTTAAAAGTAAAAATTCCAGCAGGTATTCAATCAGGGATGCGTGTAAAATTATCAAACGAAGGAGAAGCAGGATTCCACAATTCAGGAAATGGTGATTTATATATTTATGTTGAAATAGAAGAAGATAAAGTATTTAAACGTGAAGAAAATGATTTAATAATGGATCTACAAGTACCTTTCACAACTGCAGTACTTGGTGGAAATGTTGAAATAAAAACACTAGATAAATCATTATTGAATGTCAGAATTGCAAAAGGAACAGATTCTGGTTCAACACTTAGAATACCTAATAAAGGCATGCCAATACTTAATACAAACAGATATGGAGATTTGTATATAAATATTTCTGTTGCAATACCAAAGAAAATTTCAAAAAAAGCAGAGGAATTATTAAAATCGTTCGAAACAGAATTAAATAGTAATGAATCATTTTTTAGTAAAGTGAATCCTTTTAAATAATTACCCAACTTCATAAGAAATTTTATTGTATTTCAGTAATTGGTTTTTTATCCAAGTATTTTGCCGTTTGGCGTATTGGCGAGTTTTTATTGTAATTTGTTCTTTCATAGTATCAAAATCAAAACTCCCATTAATGTATTGTTTTATTTCTGCTACTCCTATTGATTTAGAAACTGGTGTAGTCAAAGGATAATTAAGTTTTAAAAACTTTTCAACTTCATCTATTGCCCCATTTTTTAACATAAAATCTATACGTTTAGAAATATTCTGTAAAATTATATTACGTCCTGGGTTTTTATAAATTATATCATACTGAATATTTGGTAAAATTTTACGCCTTGGGATATTTTGCCAATAAGTTAATGTTTTTCCAGTTGACAAAAAAACCTCTAATGCACGCATAATACGTTGAGTATCACTAATAGATAATTTACTTGCGATATTTGGATCAGATTTTTGTAAGTTTAAATAAATATCATCATTTTTCATTGAACGAACATGCTTTCTGACATCTGAATTTATATTTGGAATTATTGATATGCCATCAATTAATGCAGAAATATAAAAACCAGTTCCACCAACCAAAATTGGAAGCATTCCTTTATCAAAAGTATTATTAATCTCAGAACTTGCAAGATTTAACCAATCAACAACAGAAAAATTTTGAACATCCTGCAACCCTGATAAAAAACCATATAACCTATGTGAAACAATTTTCAAATCATTTTCATCAGGTCTTGCAGTTAAAATTTTTAAATCTTTATAAATCTGTTGACTATCACAGTTTATTATAACCCCATTGTTTTTAATTGCATAATCAATCGCATAATTACTTTTACCACTGGCAGTCGGTCCACAAATTATAACAACTTTATTATTTAATAATTTTTGCATGTTGGTTTATACAATTTTCTATATCTTTAATCTTAATTAAACCATTTCGAATGATTTTTATATCCCCTCCCCTTGCATCTATAATTGTCGATGGAACACGTGTAGAATTTGTATTTTGATAATCATCAGATATTATCAAATCAACTTTGTCTGTAAAATACTTTACAATATCAGAATAACAATTTATCGGATCTTCACCTGATAAATTAACACTTGTCGAAATTAAAGGTATATTTACAGATTGCAATAGTTCTAAAGTTTGTGGATGATTAGGAATTCTTACACATATACTTCTATCATTACCTGATACAAACTTTGAAATATGTGTATTTCCAAAATCATTTAAATTAAAAATTATCGATAATGCCCCCGGCCAAAAATTATTAATTAATATCTTGTCAATATCATTAATATAAACATACTCACTTAAAACATTAATATCTGATACATTTACAATTAATTTTTTTGATAAATCCCGCTTTTTAATTGAAAAAATTTTTTTTGATGCTTTATCTGATAGGGCAGAAGAGAAAAAACCATATACAGTATCAGTTGGACAAGCAATAACCCCATCATTTAAAAGAATATTTTTATAATATAATTTATCATTGACTTTTACATGTAACATAAGCATCATTCTATATACATACCTAACTATAAACAAGATTTTAATATGAAAATTTTGCATGTCATAACGAATGCCACATTTAGTATTTATTATCGTACCATATCTGACTTTATTAATTTATTTAAAGACAACAACATAGATCAAAGCATTATTTATGATGAAGGAGAGTTAAGTAAGTTTTTTGATACAATTCAATCTATTAACATTCCATTTACGAAAAATATTTTTGGATTTAGTATGAAGCTTAATTTTGCAATTAATAAAATTGCACCGGACATAATAATGACTTGGGGATATCCAGCAAGAGAATTTATAAATAATACAAAATATCAACATGTATCTTTTGTGGAAAGTATCAGTCAAATGGAATCTTTTTCAATATGTGATTACATATTTACGAACTCTGATACTATATTATCTTTTGTAAGAACAAATAAATGGAGTGGAAAACGATCATTTTATGTACCACAATTTATTTTAGAAAAAGATAGTAAAAAAATACAAAAAAAAGATTTATACATACCTGAACATTCAAAAGTAATCTTTTCATCAGCTGGTTTTTACAATGCAATAAATGTACAACCTTTATTTTCCGCGGTATCTCTGATACCAGAATTATACTTAATTCTTTTAGGACATGGACCAAATATGAAAGATATTCGTGACATTGCAACAAAAATTGGTGTTAAACCAAGGGTCAGAATAATCGATAGCTTTGAAAATATAGATTCTTTAATTAGTATATCAGAATTTTCTATATTTCCATTCTTCGATATAGAGATACAAAAATCAATACTAGCATCTTTTAAAAATAAGAAACTTGTCATTGCTGATAAAAATTACCTAACAACAGAAATTATAAAAGATAAAGAAAATGGCATAATTTTACATTCTAATAATTACATAAATATTTCAAATATCATTCAAAAAAATCTGACTGATAAATCATCATATAATGACTTAATTGACCAGGCATATAAAGAATATATAAATAAATATGATAAAAACAAAGCAATAAAACAAGTAATTGATATACTATCCCAAATAATATCTGATAATAACCAAGAAATTAAATTGTAATTATTTACTTTTCCTGCAAAATAATTTTGAATGAACAAAGCTTAGAACTGAGTAAATATTTAATATTAATTTAATAAAGACAAAATTTAATATCATAAATAAAAACAGATTTACTTGTACTTCATATCCGAATAAAATAATTTTGACAGCTTCCACGTTTTTGTACCCAAATACGCCAAGAACTGACAAAAATAATATTGTTAATAATATAAAAGTAGACTTAAACATTTCAATTTATAACTTGTTATATTTTATTTTATGACTATCTATCAATAAATTATTAATAATAGATGACAGATTAGATTCAAATCGATATCTTATCCCAAAATCGGAATCAAATTTTTCAAGTACAACAAATGCAGCATGATATTTATCTTTTACTGTTTTTAACAGATCTGCAACGTGCTCTAAATTACCATTCTCTAATTCAACTGATATTTTTTGTAAAACTGAATCCACAGTTTCAGAATCAGTATCTTTAATTTTCCTGATTTTTATTAATGACTTAACATGATAAAGTAATTTATACATAAAATTTTTATCATTTCGCATAGAATTATCTTGTGCAAAGATAGCATTCATAATTAAACTTTGATAATCTTTTTGTAATTGATTTAATGTTGGAATACCAGTTGATGAATAAACTGAAACAAACTTAATAAAATCCAAAATATGCTTATCAGATAAGTCCAATGATTTTATTATTTCCAATTCATTATTAAATGTCACATTGGTATCTATACGCAACTTTAAATTATTTAACATTGTTAATAAAATAAAATTTGATCCTGTATATAATTTTTGTTTATTATTAAAAATCTTAATTTTTTCACGTAAAACTGATATTTCATCTTCGTATTTTGATATTGTACTTTTAATATCCTTGTCTATTTCGTATATCAAACTACTTTGTTTATCAATCATGTCTTTATATGAACTTGAATCTATCGACTGTAAAACTGATATTTCTGATTTTAATAATTTTAATTCACTACTTAATGTGTACAAATGATAATATAAAACAGATACAACAAATAGTAAAATAAATGTAATTATCGGATAATAAAATGACCTATTCTGATTCATATTATCTTTTATTTCTCCATTAATAACGTTATTAGAATACGTTATAATATTTTTATTTTTTTGTTTTTTTGAAATACCTTTTTTAACAGTTTTAACCATGATGACATCTATTTTTTATATTCGTAACTAACAATATACCCATCATTATCAATTGCAATTACATTATTTTCAACAGCAATCATTGAAGATATAAAACCATTTGACAATTTTTGACGTTTCATAAATTCACCAGTTATAGAATTAACGAAAATAACCTCACCTGAATTTGTATTAAGAACTAAATTATTATTAATTAATAACATACTTATAACATAAAACTC
Organism: uncultured Alphaproteobacteria bacterium; assembly: GCA_963541105.1. GTDB lineage: Bacteria > Pseudomonadota > Alphaproteobacteria > Rs-D84 > CASDRH01 > CAUTVF01. The sequence goes on along the minus strand of CAUTSU010000004.1, from coordinate 2,105 downwards.
TGAATCATTATCTTGCTTGATAAGTTCAGTATTCCAAATTACTTTTCCATTTTTTACATTAATTGCAAATAATTTATTTGATGTATTAACTGCAAACATAACCTCATTGTTTAAACATGGGTTTGCATACATTCCAAGAGGTAAAGACCATATTCTTTTTATATCATTTCTATAGGTAATTGCACTTATCAGATTATCTGTATTTGCAGATATCATAATACCATCATCAACCAGTGGTGAAACAACAGCACCAATAAAAGAAAAAGGCGAAGATAAATAAGATTTTCCAACAAGCGAATCATTTCCCAACACATTTCCGGTATTGATATCAAAAATAAAATTTTCTAAATTTTGCATTGTCACAAACACTTTATCATCTGACACTGTAACTGATGCAATTTTAGACATCATTGTCATATCCTCAAATGTCTTAAATTTCCATAAAATATTACCAGTACTTTTATTTAACGCATATAAAATATTTTTATGAGTATTGACCAATACAATATCTTTATAGATAACCGGAGATGACGCAACGCTTTCAAGGTTAACTTTCCAAATAATTGCTGGAGTATTATTAGAATTCATTGAAAGAGAAATAAAATATCCATTTGTCAGAGTTAAAAACAAAACCCCAGAATTATCAATCGCTATACTACTGTATAAATGCTTATCACTTGAATTGTCAATAATATCTTCTGGCAAAATATTTTTCTTCAACAGGCGTTCACCTGTATTTAAATCAAATATAAATAAATCTGAATTTTGTGATAAATAATAAACTTTATTATCAAAAATAACTGGGGAAGATACATATTCAACTGTATCATCAAAATCATCAATAAAATTTCTCCATTTTTTAGATAAATGGTAATTATTTACACCTTCAACATATGCATTTTTACAAGTTTTATCAAAACTATATCCATCCATCATCCAATTCGAAATTACATCGGGATCAAAAACAGTTGCCGTATTCATATCTGGATCTTTTGGCAACTCAACAGATTCAAAAACATTATTACGTACCCCTGCTACACGACTATCACTACAAGATAATAAAATAAAAGCAAAAGAGATTGAAAGTATTATAAGTAAACTATTTCTTTTCATTATAATTCACATCAAGATAAATTTTAATCTTATTAAACCCATTTCTGAAAAAAGTTGGTATCTCATTTTCATAACCAGATAACGATTTAATAATTTTTTTTGCCTCTTTCAAATTATTTTCTGCAATATATTTAACAGCAAGCATATACATAGCATCATACTTAAAACCATAGTTATGTTTAATTACAGGTTTTAAAAATTTATGCAAATCATGACTATTCATATTATCAGATTTTAAATATGCATATTGAATAATTGCGTAATGCTTATAACTTTTCGAAAAAGCATTATGTTGCATATCATTTAAAACCTTAATTGCATCATCAATATTATTTTTAGATAAAAAGTAAGAATATAAATTTACAAAAGCCATATCTTTGTATCCATAATGACCTTTTTTTGATAAATCCCACATCAACATAACGGCATCATCAGAACGACCGGATGATAAAGCATCAACAATTTTTTCAAATTTGATTGCTTCCCTTTCAATTCTTTTATTTTTAAAATGCACAAATAATTCATATCCTGCAGTACCCAGAATTATAAATGCAATACTGATATAAATAAAAAACCGATAATTTTTCCAAAAATCCAGTAATGCTTGTCCATAAATATCATCATTTACTTCACGAATAAATGCACTTTCATTATCTGTATTTTTATTTTTAGTATAATTTTCACCTTTGATAAGTTTTGTCATAATAATTTCCTAAATAAAACAATTACTTAATGATAAAACATTTTGTTAATATAGCAATGTTTTCTTAAAAAATACCTTGTAACACATTTTTCTGCAATTGAATTAATTGCATAATCCCATTTCTTGAAAGTTCCATTAATTTTAAAAATTCACTATCTGAAAATGTTCTTCCCTCTGCTGTACCCTGAACTTCTACAATTTTACCTGTTTCTGTCATAACAAAATTAACATCAGCCATACATCCTGAATCTTCTTTATAATCTAAATCTAATAATAACTCATCATTATA
>CAUTSU010000003.1:0-14330 GCA_963541105.1 uncultured Alphaproteobacteria bacterium | reverse complement strand
ATAATTCTTCATAAATCAGGAACATGAATCTGATTACGTGCCAAAGGATCATGATACTTTGGTGGTTCAGGTATATTAATATTCAAATTTTGATTTTTATTTTTGTTCTTATCTTCTATACCACCTTTTTGTTTATTTTTATCTGCATTATCAGTTTTAACTTCTGAATTACCTTGTTGTTCTTTAGAAGCACCAGAATTTAATGAAGTATCTTTATTACCTTTTAATTTATTCAATTCAACGTCTAAAGGGTTTTTAACATAATTTATTTGTTCTTTACTTTTTTCTAGTTTATCTAAACGATCCATTACATCAAGTAAGCGTAAATCATAAACTTTTATAGAATGTTTCAAATCTTGCAGTTGCTTTTTTAAATCAATAACTAAAGAATCTGCATTATCACGAATCTTATTAATATCAGATGAATTTTTCATTAACATAGGGACAAAATTATTAATATTCGTTTCAAGTACATTCACCTTTTTTAATAAATCATTTCCATTGTTTTGATTGGATGGTGCTGATACATCATTATCAACAAATATAGAACTAGATTTAACAACAGGAGGAGTAGCCGGAGGATATGATTGTGCAAAAACATTGTCATATAAGGCAAAGATAGTACATAAAATAGTAAATTTAAAAATTAAATTTTTCATTTATTCTCCCTATAGTATACGTCGAAAAATATAAAATATGGTTATTAAATTTTTAATAAAAATAAAAGCACCACTTATGTGATGCCTTTACTAGAAGAAAATAACAAAACTATTTACTTTGTAACAATTGAAACTGCACGCCTATTTTTTGCCCATGCTTCTTCATTTGATGCTGGATCTAATGGTCTATCTTTACCATAAGATACAGTTTGTATCCTTTTTACAGCAACACCTTGAGATATCAAATAAGCCTTTGCTGAATTAGCACGTCTTTCACCCAATGCATAGTTATATTTTTTTGTACCACGCTCGTCACAGTGACCTTCCAAAACTATCTTAACATCAGGATAAGCATTCAACCATAATGATTGCAACTTTAAAGTCTTAACAGCATCAGCAGTTAAATCATATCTATCCCATTCAAAATTGACCATATTTCCTGCACGTGCAATTAAATCAGCTTGACTACCTTCTTTAATTCCGGCAACAGGAGCAGGTAATTTTAAATTTGCAACATATTCAGCATAATCAGACGATGTATCGGCTTTTTTCTCACCACAACCAACTACAACAACCGAAAGTGCAACCACGGCACAGAAGTTTAATATTTTCTTCATATCAATCACCTATAAATTAATTATTTCATTGATTGTTGCATAGTCATCATTTCTTCTTTTGGTTGTTCTTTTTTCATTGAAGAATCATCAGCTTTTTTTTCAGAACAAGCAATAACAGACAAAGCAACCAAAGCCACAGTTAACATATTTAATATATTTTTCATAATATTTCCTTTCATAAAGATAAATCAATATATACTGATACTTTCGATTATAAATAAATGAAAACCAAAAAGCAATGAAGAAAAAACAATTTGCATATTATAAAAATTCATTTATATTTATCCCAGATGTACAGTTAACTGTATATCTGTTGTTTGTGTAAAAACAAATATTTTATCTGTTATAACTTTTTTAATTAATTGTTGTGCAGATTGTTATAAACTTGGAGAAGAATGCTATGTTAGTAAGGAAGAAATCAATATTTGTATGTGTATCAATAATAATATCAATATTAATCAATTATCAAAAGCCATTACATTCAGAAGAACCAGAGAATATAGATAGTTTAATATCTTCTATGTGGGATAAAATAGACTCACAGGTAAAAGGTATAGCTTCATCAACCAAAAGTAGTTATGAAGAGAAATTACAAGAAAAATTTAAAGTAAGGGGTATAGATGAAACTGAATTAGGAAAAAAGAAAATAGAAGAATTAAAGAAAGAGTTTTCAGATGGATTAAAATCCTATTTTCCGAAAAGAGATTTAAAAAAATATAAAAGTCGTATTTCAGGTATAGAAGCAGATAAAAGAGATGCTGAAATAGAAAAAATAATAAAAGAAGAAGTAAATAACATAAAATCAAGCTTTGACAACCTATTGACCAATAAAATCGGGGAAATTCAGAGTGAGGTTGATAAAGTTGTAAAAGATGTTGAACAGGAATTAATAAATGATACTGCAAAAGAGTTAAAAAAAATTCAAGACGATCATTTTAATAAACTTAATAAATTTTATGAAAAAGAGGATGAAGAAGATTTAGAAGAATTAGAAAAACAAAAAAAAGAATATATTGATTCTGTTAGTAAATCTTCGATATCACAAGATCAGAAAAATAAACTGATAGCGGAATGTAAAGCTAAAAACGAAACAAATAAAAAATTCATTGAAGATCGTAAAAAAAAGAGAACACAGAATAAAAGTACAGAAGAACAATTTAAACAATATGTAAAAACTCAATTAGACGAAATAATAAAAGATAATCCAAATGAAAATTGTAACAGTATAAAAATTACAATTGCTAATACTTTAAAAAAGGAATTAGAGAATCAATTTGAGGATATAAAGAAAGAAATAATAGAAGAAAAACAAAAGGAAAAAGAAAGGATTAGAAAAGAGCGTGAAGAAGAGGAAAAAAAATTAAAAGAAATACAGGCAGAACAAGAAAGGTGGAGTAAATTAACAGAAGAAGAAAAGAAGAAAGAAATTGAAAGAAAACAACAAGAAGCAGAGAAAGCAGAATTTGAAAAGAAATTGAAAGTATTTGAGGCAGAAAACAAGACAGGATTAATTGATGATACCAATGTCGTTAAAAATATGATTTCATGCTCTTCTAAAAAAACTTTTGTTCAAAAAGGTGAAGGAAATGTAAATTATTGTAAAACATGGGCTTTAGAATATGATAAATTAAAGTTACTTAAAGGAGAAGTTAAAGATTTACAAGATTTAAAATTAAAACCAGTTTGTAAAGAACCTGTATCTACATATTTGAAAGGTCCAAATGTAAAGTTAGAAGATAATGTTGGTTATACTTCTGTTACAGCCCAAAATTATATTTATTATACATGCCCTAGTGGAACTTTACGAGGAACAGAATGCAAGAAGCTATCAAAGGATATAAAAATATGCGATGAATATTATTGCAAAGGATGGCTTCCAGCGAAGGTATGTGTAGGAGGATGTACTTGGCCTAGATGGTATCAATGTGGATGGGATTGGTGTTCTTGGTCATGGACAAGATGGTATGCTGGGGGATATGGATCATCATGTTATTCTAATGGATATTGGGGAAGTCAAGGCTATACAGAATATGTATATAGAGGAAAATCTCGTTTTGCTAATTGGGTTAATAATCATGTACGAATGGGGTACACAATCACATATGCGGGTCGTCAATCTACAGGAAATAATTTTGCAAATTGGTTTTTAGGGATAAATAGTGGATGTGCTAAAGATACAAGTCGTAAATTGTCTGATGCAATAAAACATGAATCGTATACATACACGATTACATCATGTAATAAAGTTGAAATTAATTATGAAAATAAATCATTACTGAAGCTTTATGATCCGAATTTTATAATGTTTCAATAAATACGGCTTAATTTTTGTTCAGATAATTAAAAAGCCCCGTTTTGGGGCTTTTTAAAACAGCATAAAATAATAAATTAAATAACAGTCATAACTGCCATAATATTTGTTGTCCCTTTTTTAAATAAAATTTTTGATTCTTTAGTATTGTGCCCAAACACAATAACTACGTTATCTCCAATATCTGCAAAATTTTCACTTTTTAGTACATCAGAAATATACAATTCTAAATCTTCTTGTCTGTCAAATGATTTATCAGTTACAATCGGCATAACACCGGAACAAAAATCCAACTTACAAGCAACACGATCATCTGGCACAAAAGCAATAATTGACGCATCTGGCTTTAAATGACTTAAACGAACGGCAGAATCACCACTTTCTGTAACACAAACAATCGCTTTCGCACCGATACTGTCAGCAACAGTTGCAGCAGCATCATAAACAGAATTTGAAACATCTTGATTGTAATCTAAATTTTCCAAATATAAATTCATATAATCTGCATATCTCTCATTTGTTTCTGATTCTATAAGTATATTATTCATTGTCCTAACTGATGCTTCTGGGTATGATCCCATCGCTGTTTCCTCAGACAACATTGTACAATCCGCACCTTCAAATACTGCATTTGAAACATCGGTTGCCTCTGCCCTTGTTGGGAATGGAATATTTATCATCGATTCTAACATATGGGTTGCAACAATTACTGGACGTCCAACCTTCGCACACATTGCAATTGTTCTTTTTTGAGCAACTGGCACTTTTTCTGGACCGATTTCCACACCCAAATCCCCACGGGCCAACATTACTATATCAGATAGTTCAACCATTTTTTCAAAATTTTCTGACAGTAAAACTGTTGGACGTTCAAATTTAGAAATGATATACATATCATCACCGATTATCTTACGTGCTTCGATTATATCTTCTGGAGTTTGAACAAAAGACAGTGCAACAACATCAAAACCACCATAATTTTTAATATCTTGTAAATTTTTCTTATCTTTCTCTGTAAGGCAAAAAGACTTCAAAACAGTATCCGGTAAATTAAACCCTTTTTTATTCTTTATTATCCCACCAACAGTAACAGTTGTTTTAATTGTTGTATCATCGATACGCTCTTTAACCTTTAATTGTAATTTACCATCTGCAACTAAAACACGTTCACCAACTTTTAAAGTTTTTAAAATATCTGGATGTGGTAAATAAACACGCGTACTATCACCATCTTCAGGATTGTTATCGATTATAAAATCTTGTCCTTCTATAATTGTTGCTGCACCATTTTTAAATGTGCCAAGTCTTAATTTTGGACCCTGTAAATCAGCAAAAAAAGTAATATGACGATTATATTTTTTCGCCAGTTCCCTAACCCTATCCGCTTTTGGACCTTGAACTGTTATATCATCATGTGAAAAATTAAACCTGAATATTGAAACCCCAGCTTTAATTAATTTTTCCATCATCTCGATACTTTCTGTTGCAGGACCAACAGTTGCAATTATTTTTGTTTTTCTGAAATACTCATTCAATGATGATTTTCCTTTGATCATGTTTTACCTTTCTTAAGAACTTTTATTTTTTTCTTGCTCAAACAAAAAACTTAATATACCTTAACCGAAGCATATTATTTCAGTATAATTGAAATTTTAGTGAAGCGGTCGGTATCATACAGGATACTAAAGCAACAATCAAGTGAAAAAGGGGTTTAAAATGGCAAAAGTGAGCACTTCAGTTTCTGCAGAACAATTATCATCATATATTTCAAGAATAGAAAGATTAGATGATGAAATATCAAATATCAGAAATGATATAAAAGATATTTTAACAGAGGCAAAAATGGCAGGATTTGATATTTCAATAATTCGTCAAATTTTGAAGTTAAAGAAAATGGATGAAGATGATCGTCATGAAAAAGACGAGTTGTTGGATACATATCGTTCTGCATTAAACATATAACAATAATTGCGGGTATGGCGAAATGGTAGACGCATTAGCCTTAGGAGCTAACGAGGAAACTCATGTGGGTTCAAGTCCCTCTACCCGCACCAGTTGGTTTTTATTATGGCAACTTCAGTTGATTTTGCAAATTACGTTAAAGAAAATCTTGATATGATTTCACCGATAGAAATTAAAAAGATGTTTGGGGATTATGCTGTTTATTATAAAAATAACGTTGTTGCTTTGTTGTGTGATAATCAGTTTTTCTTAAAACCAACAAAAAAAACAAGAGAAATGATTGATAATATTGTAATGCAACCACCATATCCAAAGGCAAAAAATTATTTTTTAATTGAAAATATAGAAGACAAACAGTTTATGGCAGAATTAATTTTAACGACTTATAAAGAATTATTTATGTAAAATAAGGAATATAAAATGGCAACAATAAAAGATAGAATTAGAGGATTAAAATATGAATTAAATATTACAATCCCTTATGCAGATTTTGAAACAAAAACAACAGAAAAGATGCAAGATTACGCAAAACAGGCAAAAATACAAGGTTTTAGACCTGGACATACACCTGTTTCTATCATAAAACAAAAATATGGGGATTCATTTAATGCTAATTCTTTGAATGATTTGATGAATGATTTGATATTTGGATATGTTAAAGACAATAATTTAAAACTTGCAAGTCAACCAAAAGTTGATATTGAAAAATTTGAACAAGGAAAAGATATAAAATTTATCGCAACTTTTGAGGTATTTCCAATTATTAATAAGGTTAATTTAGAAAAAATATCTGTTACGAAAAAAGTAAAATCATCTACAGATAAAGATATTGATGAAGCATTACATGAACTTGCAGAAAGCAGACATGAATCAATAAAATTAGATACCGTTCGCCCAACAAAAAAAGGTGATATTGCGGTCATAGATTTTGAAGGTCTTATTGACGGAAAGGCATTTGATGGGGGCAAAGGAAGTAAATACAGTTTACAATTAGGAAGTAAATCTTTCATAGAAGGTTTTGAAGATCAATTAATTGGGAAAAACATTAATGATGAAATAGACGTTAATGTAAAATTTCCAAAAGATTATCATGTATCTGAACTTGCAGGAAAGCCAGCCATTTTTAAAGTAAAAATTATTGATATCAGAACAAGAAAAATTCCAGAAATTAATGATGAACTTGCAAAGGCAGTTGGAAGAAAAGATCTATCAGAATTAAAAGAAAATATAAAACAGATGCAAATTGAACATTGGAATAATTTATCAAAATCTGGAATGAAAAATGATATTTTTGAACAACTTGCAAAAATAAAAATAGATTTACCAGAATCACTTATAAATCAAGAATTAGATTATATGAAAAAAACAGAAAAACTTGATATAAGTGATGATAAAAAATTAAAGTCATTAAAAACTGAGGCTGAAAAAAGAGTAAAGTTAAGCTTGATTTTAAATAGTATTGGATTGAATGCCGATATAAAAGTATCAGAAGATGATATCAAAAAAGCAATTACTGATGAAATTAATCAATATCCAAATCAAGCACAGCATATAATTGATTATTATACAAAAAATTCCGGTGCAATGAGCATGTTAAAAGCAAGAGTATACGAGTCAAAAGTTGTAGATTATATTTTAACAAAAGTAAAAATTACAGAAAAACAAGTAAGTAAAAAAGAAGATTTGATATAATCATATTTGCATTGTAGTATATAAAAATGCCAATAAATATATTAGATATTATAGTTATTTCATTTATAACAATATCATCAATATTGGCATTCATGGATGGTGTCGTAAGTGAATTACTTGGTATCATTGGGTGGGTGGTTGCTTTATTTGCAACAAAGCTAATTTTTCCATTTATATTTACTTATTTCGAAAATACTATTAATCCAAATTACAAAGCATTGGTTTCAGTTGGTATATATATATCAATATTTATAGTTTTTGTTATGTTTTTTTCTTTCTTTACACAGAAAGTCAGAAGACTTATTCACACGACAGATTTCAAGATAGCCGATCAATATCTTGGTTTTATATTTGGTATAATCCGAGGATTCATATTTGCAGTACTATTTTATATATTACTTATCTGGTTTATATCAGATCCAGATGATACGCCAAATTGGATGTTGAATGCAAAGTTTCGTCCATACTTAATAAATACATCATCAAAAATGGTATCAATACTTCCAGATACATCAGCATTTGATGAAATAAAATTCATAATTAAAAGAAATGCTGAAACGGATTTATCAAATCAAAAAATTTCATCTTTAAAAAATATATTTAAAACAGAAATATTTTTTGAAACAATATCACCGAAGCAAAATACAAATGGTAAATTATCAGATGTAGAGATACAGGCATTGAAAAAAACATTAAAAGCACTTCGTGATGCGGAAGAAATCAAACAAAAATTTATAAGAGATAAAGATTAAATTGAAAATTTTCATAGAATACGGTTTTGATATTGATAATAATAAATATTTACTTGGGAAAAGTGTTGAAATAGAAACTAAAAATACAGAATATAGGACAAAAACGCATATAAAATTAAAGCAAATAGATGGTTTTTATATTCGTATTTGGATTTTTAAATTGGTTGTAATTATATCAACTTTTACTCCTATATTTAAATTACAACATAAGACAAGAAATAATATAAAAGTTGTATTTGGTATCTCAGGGAGAAAATAGTTGAATAAAAAATATAGAATATATCAAGAACAAGACTTTCACATAGCAGTAAAAGACAATAATGTATTTATAATAATTTCATCTTATTGCGGTCAACCTAACAGTCCAGAAATTGTTTATGATGGAAAAGAACACGCGATTTTATACAGAAATACAACAATATCTGTATTGTTAGATTACATAAATCCATCTATTAGGGAAAATTTAATAAACTCAAATTTTGTAACCGTTATCGAAACACAAAAAAATAATAATGAACTTACTAAAATAATAGAGTACAAAGCTAAGTTAAAAATTGTTAAAAAATTACCAGAAAACATTGAAATAATAACACCGGAAAAACTTATACAAAAAATAAAAAACGATGAAATAAATCATCGTTTTAAATAAAAAAATAAAAATCAAATAAAACTAATTAACAGCATCTTTCAAAGCTTTACCTGGTTTAAATTTTGGTTGATTAGAAGCAGCAATTTTAATAACTTCACCAGTCCTAGGGTTACGCCCATTTGTTGCTTTTCTCTTAGCAACTGAGAAAGTTCCAAATCCGATTAAACGTACTTCCTTTTTCTTTTTTAATGCCATAGTAACCGCATTAACAAAAGCATCTACTGCACTATTTGCTTGTGCTTTTGTCAAATCAACTTCAGATGCAATTATATCAACTAATTCTTGTTTATTCATAATACTTCTCCTTACTAATTATTGGATAGTTAAAGAATAACTTTAATCTCTAACTTTTGGATTTTCATCAAATTATGTATAAAAGTCAAGTAAAACAAATAATAGAATTAATAAAAAACCCTCATAGTTGAGGGTTCTTTAAGCTAATTACAAAAATATCAACTATTTCAATATTTTAGTTACAACACCCGCACCTACTGTGTGACCACCTTCACGGATAGCGAAACGTAACCCTTCGTTCATAGCAATCGGTGCAATTAAACGAACAGTAAACTTTGTATTATCACCAGGCATAACCATTTCAACACCCTCTGGCAATTCAACAGATCCAGTTACATCAGTTGTTCTAAAATAAAACTGTGGTCGATAATTCTTAAAGAATGGAGTATGACGACCACCTTCCTCTTTTGTTAATACATAAACTTCACATTCAAAGTCAGTATGTGGAGTAATCGATCCAGGAGCAGCCAAAACCTGACCACGTTGAACTTCTTCTTTCTTTGCTCCACGTAATAGTACACCGATGTTATCACCAGCTTGACCTTGATCAAGTAACTTTTTAAACATCTCAACACCGGTAACAGTTGTCTTCTGTGTTGCAGCTAATCCGACAATCTCAACTTCATCACCAACTTTTACGATACCTTGTTCAACACGTCCTGTTACAACAGTTCCACGACCAGAAATTGAGAAAATATCCTCAATTGGCATCAAGAACGGTTTATCCAAAACACGTACAGGTGTAGGAATAAATTCATCAACTTTTGCAATTAACTCACGAATTGCATTTTCACCAATTTCAGGATCACGTCCCTCTAATGCTGCCAATGCTGAACCTTTGATAATCGGAGTTGTATCCCCAGGAAATTCATATTTTGTAAGTAAATCACGAACTTCCATTTCAACCAAATCTAATAATTCCTTGTCATCAACCATATCAACTTTGTTCAAAAATACAACAATTGCTGGAACTCCCACTTGACGAGCAAGTAAAATATGCTCACGTGTCTGTGGCATAGGACCATCAGCAGCTGACACAACTAATATTGCACCATCCATTTGAGCAGCACCAGTAATCATATTTTTAACATAATCAGCGTGCCCAGGACATTCAACGTGTGCATAATGACGTTTATCAGTCTCATATTCAACATGTGAAGTATTAATTGTAATACCACGAGCTTTTTCTTCAGGAGCTTTATCAATCTGATCATAAGCTTTAAATTCCTTACTGAAATATTTTGTAATAGCAGCAGTAGTAGTCGTTTTACCATGATCAACGTGACCGATAGTTCCGATATTAACGTGCTCCTTACTTCTTTCAAACTTCTCTTTTGCCATTCTACAATTCTCCTTATAAATGGGTTTATTATAAATAAAAACAGGATTTTCGTTTAACCTTTACAGATCCACAGGGTTTATATGTTGACATCAACCTACATACCCCACGATATTCTAATTTAACGAATTTTAATTTGCAAGAAAAATAACCCCCAGAACTGGCAAAAACAACAAATTATGCAACAGAAATAAAAACAACTTTTTCTAATTTATCTAAATCTGATTTATTCAAGTAAACCTTTTCATTTGGATTTTTTAAAACCCCATAAAGCCCGCTTGTATCTTCTTTAATTACCATAACTTTTACTTCAGTTTGATCGTTAGCGTGTATTTTATGAACAGCAATATCACCAATCCCAACAGCTAAAGACGTATTTATATAAAGAATCGTATTATTAGGAAATGTAGAACCCAATCTTCTGCAACATAAACGTAAAGCGTACATATCTTGCCAAGAATATTTGATATCATGATTTGGGCAATTTATCAAATCCGATTGTCCTTTGTTTATTATGATATTTCCATCATCAGACGGAACCCCATAAAGAGGAATTTTAAAAAATCCAGTTTTACCAGTAGACCTATTTATCATACTGATATTATCCAATACCCTAAATGATGTTTTATTAGCTTTAAGATAACTATTTAGCACACCTGACTTTGCAAGATCTTCAATTATTCCAATAATTTTATTTTCTGGTATGTTCAATGCCTTACAAATCAATGAAAATTCATTTTTGTATATATCTCTTTGTCCAATTTCAATCTTATGATACACAGAAATAGTTAGTCCAATCTTTTTTGCCAATTCAGATAATGTCTTACCAGCTTTAGAACGCAAATACCTTATTCCAGCACCAAATACTTTTAATCCTGTTTGCTCATTTTCTTTAATGCGTTTTTCCCCTTCACTTTTCCAGTTATTTAAAATACTGGTATCTTCATGATCTTTTGAAAGAAAGATATCATCAACATTACAATCTAGAAATTCTAAAATTCTTAACATCTGTGCTTGATTAATACGACGATAACCTTTTTCTATTTTAGACACTGCAGATAAACTTATGCCCAAAAAATCTGCAAGCTCTTGCATACTATGACCATGCATTTTTCTTATTAATCTGATCTTATTCGGGAAAACAATTTCTTCCATATTATATCTCTGCTAATTACTGAACGTTTAGGCAAGTATACAATATTTTTTTTAGTTTTCTATATCTTTTTTAGAAATAATCAAATCTAAAAATTGAACTTTATCACTTGACTTTAAAAACCAATTATAATAACCTGGAACCTCGGTTTTCTATTAAGTGAATTTAGGTTATAAAATGAAAGTATTATCGTCTTTGAAATCTGCAAAAACCCGTGGAGATGCACAGGTAATCAGACGTGGTAAGACAGTATATGTTATTGATAAGAAAAATCCAAAATTTAAAGCAAAACAAGGAACAAAAAAATAATTTTTGTATTCCTATTGAATTCAATTTTTCTATTTTATATGTCTGTTTAATTTCAATTTTTGACAAATTTATCTTGAGTAACTCATTTGCACAAGCATGATTTTTATGCTATAATCAACACTTAGATTATACCAATAGAAACAGAGTATTTGTTCATGAGTGACAATAATAAAAAAGATAACGAATTATCTCTTGAGCAGTTAATGCGAAAAAGAGAGATTGATGCAACCGCTTGGAGAATGCTTAATATTTTCCGGCAATTTCATGTAATTGAAGGTGGAATTGCAGAAGTTAACAAATATTTTATTACAGCAGATGAAAATGTGATTGAGTCAATTGCACAAATGCCAAGTGGTAAAAAACTTGCAGAGCATATAAGAAATTTACAAAGCAAAAAAACAAATATCAATTCAATAAGTGAATATTTATTGCCATTTGGTGAAGATGTTTTATTAGATTTTCAAGAGAACAATAAAGATATATATGATAAAGAAATTGAAACCAAAAAAGAAGATCCTATGAAAACTGATGCTGATATAAAAGAGGCATTTGCAGATTATAAAAAAACTGAATTAAAAGATATACCGGATTTAACCGAATCTCATACAGAGGAAAAAAGTGATACAACAGATTCAAATATTCCGCAGTTCAATCCAGTTGACACCGAAACACAAAATATAAAAATTAATGATATAGATAGCATAATAAATGTAATTATGGGATTTACAGCCTCACCTGATAAACTTAATGAGTTTAAAGAATTGAGAATAATATCAGATATTGGTCAAAATTGGGAAGATACAATCAAAGAAGCAATAACAACATCAGACTACCAAAACAAAGAAAATATTTTGACAAAGTTTCATGAGTTAGTAATGTACGATAAGGCAGTTACCGCATGGCATGAGGCACAGTCAATAATAAGTAATCCAAATAATGTAAATAAGGAACAATTGAAAAATAGACTTCAGTATTTTGAGGACTATTTATTAATGTTTGGAGATGCTGGAGATAAAGTTTTAAAAAATATAAACGATATTCTAAATAGATGATATTAAAACCATTAATAAAACAAAAACCTGAATTTGAAAAAACATTAACTGACCTTAAAAACAAGGCAAGTGGAGACGATTATATAAAATTTAAATCATTAATATCTAAGATTGATAATTTCAATCCTTCAGAAATGGAAGCTGATAGTACACTTGCAATCTATAAAACAATAATTACAGATGCATCAAAATATTTTAATTCTGATGAACCAATTCCATACATTAAAAATTTTATTCAAAATAATGATTATGATGATATTACTAAGAATGAATATCTTTCCAAATTGAAATTGCTAGAAGAATATGATTTTGGTATACAATGTTGGAATGTAACAATGTTTATACTAAATGATATGATTGAAGATGACATTGAAAAACAAGAATTGATAAATGATATAAAATCCAATCCAGAAAAATATAAAGCAGGTCTTTCAAATTTCGAAGAAGGATTCACAAATTGGAATAGATTAAAAGAGAAAATTGGATTTGTAGAAACAATTAAAGAAAAAAATAATTCTAGTAATATAATTGACGATGAAGTTAATCCTATTGTTGATGCACTTACAAAAACAGATATAAATTTCGTTGATGATACAATAGAAGATATTCAATATTCAGATGAGCCAGAGAAAAATATACCAGATAATGATGAACAATTATTAGAAAAACAAAAAGAGATCCATGAAAAAAGAGGTAATGGCAAAAAAACGGACAAGAATAGCAATATCTTAATAAATAATTTTAAAACTGCTCTTGAATACAGAGATGTAATTGACGATATTGCAAGTTATATTGCTGCACGTATAAATGATTCTATGGAAGCTAATAAGGATTACTCAAAATTTGTAATACCATTAAGCAAATTTATTGTAGAAGATGGAGAAAAAATTATAAAAGAATATTCAAAATATGAAAATATAATTGAAAATATATCAAAAGATGAAATAAATACCATTATAAAAATTTCAAAAGAAGATATTGATAAACATGAAATGGGATTTGTTGACACATCAAAAATAAATACATACGAAGAATTTACAAAAATTTATAAAAATGGAAAAGAAAAAGAGAGTGCATAAATAATAATGACTATAAAAAAAATATTGCTTGTTTGTGTATTTGTAGCTATTCAATCATGTGGAATAATTCCAGAAGAGATTGAAGATTTTTATACAAAACAAAATATACAACCCATAGAAGATAATAAAAAGCCCGTCGTATCTCCACAATCAAATGTAAAAATGTATACAAAAGAAGCTGTTCATACACAAGAAGTTGCTGAAAAATTTTCTTTAGAATTACCAATGAGATGTATGGTCGATTGGGACAATCCGAAGATATTACAAGCTCAACCATACGATAGAACAAAAATGATTCTAAAAAGAACTGATATGGGGGATCCATTACCAATATTAAGAGTTGATGATCTATATTTCAAAAATACCCCTGTAAATGACGTATTGACAGCATTACTTAAAAATACTGGTATACAAATTGTATCATTTGACCAATATTACAATAACATAACTCTTGATATCGGT
>CAUTSU010000002.1:0-14581 GCA_963541105.1 uncultured Alphaproteobacteria bacterium | reverse complement strand
GAATATTTTTCTTCTATTTTAATAGTTGTTAAAACATCCTCTCCATATTTATCAATAAAATCATTTTTAATAAATTCGGTTGTATTAATTGTTGAAATTAATTTTTTATCATGTCTTGCAGAGTTCAATAATTCTATTTTTCTTTTAAATATAGTTTCTTGGTCTTTTGATATAAGACCTAATTCAATTGCAATTGGTGTTAAGCGTTGATCTGCATTATCTTGACGAATTGAAAGTCTATATTCTGATCTAGATGTGAACATTCTGTACGGTTCATCAATTCCAGTTGTGGTTATGTCATTTATTAAAACGCCAATATATGAATTTGTTCTAGAAAAATTTATTAATTTCTTGTTTTGTGCATATAAACCTGCATTTATCCCTGCTACTATTCCTTGTGCTGCTGCCTCTTCATATCCACTTGTCCCATTTATTTGTCCGGCAGTAAACACCCCAGAAATAGATTTTATCTGTAAATTGTGATTCAACTGCATAACCATATCTGATTATTTTTGCATTTTCTAAACCATTTACTGCTTTAAAAAAATCATCTTGAATCCTGTTTGGTAACGATGTTGATAGTCCATTCGGATAAATAAGATTTGAATTCAACCCTTCTGGTTCTAAAAAAACATGATGGATTTTATGATCTGGGAATCTCATAATTTTATCTTCTATTGATGGACAGTATCTTGGTCCAATACCAGATATTTCTCCATTATACATAGGAGCCAATCCGTTTTTCACAGCATCTTTAACCAAATCTATTAGCTTTTGCTTTGTGTGGGTAATATAACATGAAATCTGATCTAATTTTTTAAATAAAGTGTTGTATCTATTTGTGTTGGAAAAAAACAAATTTTCACTATCTCCTTTTTGTTCTTCTAAATCAGTATAATTAATTGTATTCTTATCTAATCTTGCTGGAGTGCCTGTTTTTAAACGCAATAAACGAATATTATTTTGTTTTAAAAATATACTAATTCCGGATGTTGGTTGTTCTGTATTTCCATACATATTAACTCTTCCACCTGCAATTTTAGTATCTCCAAAATGTAATAAGCCATTTAAAAATGTTCCTGTAGTAATAATAACTGATTTAGCTGGAATTTCTTTTATAAATTTTGATGTTTTATCTTGTATAAGAACACTTTTAAATACTTTGTTATCCAAATTGATATTTGTAACCTCTCCTTCAATAAGGTCTAAATCATCATATGATGATAAAATTTTGGTCATATTTGTCTTATAAGAATCTCTATCAATTTGTGCACGTAATCCTTGAACAGCCTCTCCTTTTGTTCTATTTAATATACGGAACTGAATTCCTGATATATCAGCAACATATCCCATTAATCCACCTAGTGCATCAATTTCTGCGACTAAGTGTCCTTTTGCAAGTCCACCAATTGATGGATTGCACGATAGTTCTCCTATATTTTGAAACGATAATGTTATAAGTAATGTACTTACTCCTATGCGTGCTGATGCTGATGCGGCTTCAATTCCTGCATGTCCTGCACCAATTACAATTACATCATATTTTTTGTTATTTATTTCAGAAAATTGTTTTAATAACATAAGGAAAATGGTATGTTATTCATATTTAGCTGTCAAGATAATGAAATAATCAAAAAACACACTTCCGTGAAGAAAGTGTGTTTTTAGGCATATGAATCGAATTAGAATTTAGCATTAAATTTAATACCATATTCCCCACGGTACTTCATTTTAACTGCTCCTCTACTCATATGTCCACCTAATAAATATTCTGCATATGGTCCAATTTGTGCACTCTCATTAAATGAATACATCAAAGATGAACCAAATCCATATTCAGACCATGAATCGTGTAAGTTTTTTCCTTTTAATTTTTTTGCTTTGATTAGTGTATTTACACCGATATTGCTTCCATTCACATCTTGTATAATTTTTCCATCATAGTACTGATACGATATTTTTGTGTTTAGGTACAATTTATCATTTAACTCATATGATGTAGATGTTTGAGCATAGAAATCAAAGAGATCTTTAAATGAAGCATCTGCAATTCCATTTACAATACCTGCATCAACTTTTGCTTCAAAACTATTATTTTTGCTAAATCTGTATGTTCCTTCTATTAAAGTTGCGATAGTTAACCTTTCGGAAATTTTTCCACCAAAACGCATACCAAATACGGCACCATACATACCATATGAATAATTTGTAGGTTGTATACCAGATGCACTAAATTCAGCTTCTGACTTCATCAAACCACCAAAAGATGCACCTCCAATTAAATCTAATTTAATTGTGCTATTAACTATTCGGTATAAGGCTTCAAAATTTGCTTTCTGTAAACCTTTTCGTTTTTCTGAATAGTTACCTGAAAAAGCCATTTTTAAAGATAACATCAACCTATCAGTGAATGAATGTCCAACTTCTCCATAAAGTCTTAGCATTCTGTCTTGATATCCATATTTATCTGTTTCTTTAAAATTTCCACCAACAAATAATTTTGTATATCCGTCATTTTGTTGTGCAATGAAAAGCGGATCTTCAATATTTACTGAGGCACTCGCAATTGAGACATCTGCTACAGCAATCCCTAAAGATAATAAACTAGCGACTAGTTTTACTTTTTTTGTCATCATTAAAAACTCCTTTGTTAATTGTTAATTTTAATGACGCCGAGAAAATTATATTAAATTAAAGATATAATCAATTGAAAAATTTTTTATGAGTATAAACTTTTATATGCTATCATAACATTATGATTTCTGATGAAGTAAAAAAGATTGTTGATGATTGGAAGGAATATTTACTTTACAGAATAAACATGTCAATCAATACAGTTAATTCTTATACAAGAGATGTTTATATATTTTTTGACTTCTTGTCTGAATATGTGGGGGATATAATTTCGATTGATTTAATAAAAAATGCAGATTTACAGTTATTTCGTGCATTTTTAGCAAAGAGATATAATCAGAATATATCTTTTACTTCATCAAGCAGAGAACTTTCAGCATTGAAGAATTTTTATAAATTTTTGTCTTTATCTTTTGATATACATAATTCTCAAATTGATTTAATTAAATCTCCAAAAATTCCTCGAAGATTAAGTAAACATGCAGAACTAAGTGAAATTATTAAGCTATTGAAATCTTTTGATAAAGTTGTTTTGCCAAATTGGTGTGCTCTTCGTGATAAGGCATTATTCACTTTAATTTATTCTTGTGGATTACGTATTAGCGAAGCTTTATCAGTTAAATACAAAGATGTGTGTAAGGAAAATAGAAATACAGAAACATTAATAGTTGAAGGAAAAGGAAATAAACAAAGAATTGTTCCAGTATTACCAATTGTTTATCTGACAATTGATGATTATTTAAGTGTATGCCCATTTAATTTTATAGATAAAGATCTTCCTTTGTTCCTTGGTATAAAAGGTGCAAAGCTAACACCACGTGTAGCTCAAAGAGATTTAGAAAATGTTCGATCTTATCTGGGTTTACCTGATTTTATAACTCCCCATACATTGAGGCATTCATTTGCAACACACTTACTTGAAAATGGTCAGGATTTAAGAGTGATCCAAGAATTGCTTGGTCATTCATCTTTATCTACTACTCAACTTTATGTAAAAGTAAGTAACACTACATTGATACGTGAATATGAAAAGCATCATTTGATATTTAAAAAACATTGACGACTATCTAAAACATTTTTAATATAACTAGACGTTTCGGTAACTTGAGGTTTTTATTATGGAAGAGTTTAATTGGAATACAGTATATAACGATACTAAATTGAAAATGGAAAAATCGATTGAGGTTCTAAAAAAGGATTTTTTAACAATTCGTGCTGGAAATGCAAATCCTTCTATGCTTGATAGCATAGTTGTTAGTGTATATGGCTCATCAATGGCAATCAGTGGTCTTGCAAGTATTTCAGCACCTGAACCTAGATTACTTACCGTGTCGGTGTGGGATAAAGATAATGTTAACACGATTGATAAAGCTATTCGTGAAAGTAATCTTGGTTTAAATCCTTCTGTTGATGGAACACTGCTTCGTATTGTTATTCCTCCACTATCTGAAGAACGCAGAAAAGAATTTGTTAAGACAATTAAGGGTTTTGGTGAAAATTGTAAGGTTTCAATCAGGGGTGTTCGTCAGAAATCTATGGATATTGTAAAGATGGCTGAAAAAGATAAATTAATTTCTGAAACTGATATGAGGGTTTATCAAAATGAAATCCAAAAGTTGACCGATCAATTTTCATTACAGAGTGATAAGTTGGTTTCATCTAAAGAAACAGATATTATGAAAGTATAGTTTATAAAATGGAAACTGATAAAATATTACATCATCTTGCAGTGGTTATGGATGGCAATGGTAGGTGGGCAAAATTAAGAGGACTCCCAAGAAATATGGGTCATCGTGCCGGTATTCGGGCATTACAGCGTGTTGTTGAAGCATTCCAAAAACTTGGTGGAAAGTATTTAACAGTTTTTGCATTTTCAACAGAAAATTGGGATCGTCCTGATCACGAAGTTTCTGAAATAATGCGGCTTGTTGGAATGTTCGCAAGACGAAGATTAAGAGATTTTAAAAGAAATGGTATTAAATTAAGTGTTTTTGGAGATAAATCAGCTTTAGATCCAGCTTTGTGCGATATTCTAACTACAGCTGAAAATGAAACAAAACAAAATGATGCAATGTTTTTTAATGTTTGCTTCAATTATGGTGGGCGTTTGGATATCTTAAATGCTGTCAAAAAGATTGCATCTGATGTTAAAAATGGAGTTAAAGATGTCGAAAGTATATCTTATGATGATATATCTAAATCCTTGTATTCTGCTGGTATTCCGGATCCTGATATGATTGTTAGGACTTCTGGTGAACAACGTGTAAGTAATTTTTTATTATGGCAAATGGCATATAGTGAATTTTATTTTGTTCCTTATCATTGGCCAGATTTTGATGAAGAGAAATTAAAAGATGTTTTTACGGAATACAAAAAGAGAAACAGAAGATATGGTGCAATTGAAGAATAAACACAAATTTATTAATAAAATTAATTGTTTAAGTAGCTATATTAAAAAATTTTTTTTAAGTGTTGTTATGTTATCATTTCTTGATAGCTGTTTTCATAGGTATTCTGATTTGCAAAGACGTGTTAAGTCAGCTGTTGTTTTATTTGTATTTGGGTTGTTGGCTTTTATTGGTGGTACTATTCCTGTTAATTGTTTGTTTGTTGTCTTGGGCATTATTATGCTTTTTGAATGGGATAGAATGTTTAATAAAAATGCTGTTTTTATGAAAATAAAAGTTAGTATATTTTTCCTTATAAATGTATTTGTTTACTTTCTATCTCTTGTCTGTGTTTTTTTCTTAAATAGTTATACTTTATCATTTGGTGTATTAATTTTGGGTTTTGTTGTATCGATGTTTGTGTTAATTGCTTATGGAAAAAATAATTTTGTTTTAGAGGCAATACCATCAATTTATATATCCAGTGCTGTAATCTCTTCTTTGTTTTTGTATAATCGTTATGGTTTGGCTGTTTTATTATTTTTATTTGTCATAACGATTTCAACTGATACTTGTGCATATTTTACTGGTTCTTATTTTGGGGGTAAAAAACTGATACCTTCGCTTTCTCCAAATAAAACAATTTCTGGTGCTATTGGAGGTATCATTGGTTCATTTATTTTTTCTTGTTTGTATTTGTTAATTTTGTTTATATTGGGTTATTCTGATACAATATCAAATTTGCACTTATTTGCTGTAATTTCCGTTGTATTATCCATACTTTCACAATGTGGTGATTTGTTTGAATCTTATTGTAAACGTATTTGTGAAGTAAAAGATTCTGGTACTTTAATTAGTGGGCATGGTGGATTGCTTGATAGATTTGATAGTTTTATCTCGATTGTGCCTGTTTATTCAATGATGGTTGTACTGAGTTTATCTTTGTTATAAGGTTAAAAAGGAGTTGTTATTATGAATTTAGTTATGAGTATTTTGGGATTTTTGCTTATTTTATCCCCAATTGTGATTATCCATGAATTTGGACATTTTTTATTCGCTAGAATGAATGGTATTGGGGTTTTAAAATTTTCTGTTGGTTTTGGTGGTGATAAATGGGCTATCTTTTCGTGGGTTGATAAGTATGGAACAAAATGGCAAATTACACCGTTTTTACTAGGTGGTTTTGTTACAATGAAGGGACAATATGATAACCCGAGTGATCAGTTTAAATATAACGAAGCCTACAAGAATCTGTCAGAAAAAGAAAAAAAAGATAGTTTTTTATTTAAAAATCGTGCACAAAAAATTGCTGTTGCTTTTGCAGGTCCTTTATTTAATTTAGTTTTGTCTATTGTTGTTTTGTTTGGATTATCTGTATTTTATGGAAAGTCTGTTACACCAAATATTGTTGGTGGTTTTTCAGATAATTCTGTTGCTCAGCAAGCCGGAATGAAAGTCGGGGATCAGATTATAAAAATTGATGATAAAAATATCAATGATTTTGCTGATATATTGAATATGCTGAATAGCAATGATGGTCATGAAGTAAAAGTTTTTGTGAAACGTGATATTGCTGTTAAAAATAAAAAACGATTTCAAAAAACTTTATCTTTTGCTATAAAACCTATGAAAATTGGAAATAGCTATAAACTTGGAATCCATTCCAGTATTAAATCTGTAACTTTTAAAAAAATGAGTATTAAAGAAAGTGCTGTTTATTCAGTAGAACATACTTATTCTTTGATTAAAGATTTTCTTAGTAGTATGGGGCAGATGATATCAGGAAAAAGATCATCAAAAGAAATCGGTGGAATAATCTCAATTGCTGGTATATCTGGTAAAGCTTTAAATTATGGATTTTATTCTGTAATGTATTTAATGGCTTTTTTGAGTGTGGTTATTGGGGTTATGAATTTAATGCCAATTCCTGTTTTGGATGGTGGACAAATATTTATTTACGTTTTTGAAACCTTTATAAGGCGTGATATCCCAGATAAGATTAAATCTGCTATTTTTTCATTAGGTTGGATGGTTGTTTTGGCTTTGATGTTACTTGCAACTTATAATGATGTTAAACGAGTATTTATAAAAGATACTTCAATTGCTAAATTAGTCAATAAAACAACAAAGTAATTTGATTTTATGAAAAAATATTTAATAATTTTCATTCTTTTTATCTTAGCTTTATACTCGTGGAGAGTTGATGCTTTTATCGTTAAAGATATCATTATAAATGGTATAAAAAAGTTTGATCCAGAACTGGTTAGATCATCAATTGATATAAAGGTTGGGCAAAATATTTCTGATTCTGATATTGATCAGGTTATTAAAAAGCTTTATTCAATGAATATTTTTTCTACAATTGATTTTAGAAATAAAGATGGTGTTTTGTATTTTACAGTTGTTGAAAATGCTGTAATTAATGAAATATTTTTTGAAGGTAACAAAGAATTGTCGAAGGATAATATTCTAAAAGAATTAACGATTAAACCAAAGGCTATGTATTCAAAATCAGTTTTAAAAATTAATTCTGCAAAAATTGTTGATATGTATAGATCTATTGGCTATTTATCAGTAAAGGTTAATCCAAAAACTATTATAAGGGATAATGGAAAGATTGATATTGTGTTTGAAATAAGTGAGGGTAAAAAAGCATATGTTAAAGAAATTCAATTTATAGGTAATGATAGCTTTTCTAAATCTGATTTAGTTAAGGCAATCAGAACAAAGGAATATAGATGGTGGAAGTTGCTCGCTCAATTTGATATTTTTGATGAAAATATGATTAAATATGATGTAGAGTTATTAAAAAAATTTTATACCCAAAATGGATATTTGGATTTTAAAATAAAACCACCATCTATAAGATCTTCTGTTGATAAATCATCTTTTTATGTTGTATTTGATTTCAAAGAGGGGAATAAATATAAAATTGGAAATATAAGAATTTTATCGGAAATATCTGATATCAATATTGAAAGTTTATATAATGAGTTGGTTGTTAAAAGTGGGTATTACTGCTATGGTGAATTAATTGATTTATCTGTTAAAAAATTAACGGATAGATTGGGTGAGTTGGGCTATGCATTTATTCAAATAGATCCTGATTTAAAACAAAATCCTGATAATGCTACGGCAGATATTGTTTTTAAAATTAAGCAAGGTAAAAAGGTTTATATAAATAATATCAATATAATTGGAAATACTCGAACATTGGATACTGTCATAAGACGTGAAATGGAAATTAAAGAACAAGATGCATATAACGTTTTGTCTTTAAAAAGTTCTGAATATAAATTACGTCGTTTACAATATTTTAAAGATGTTAAATTTAAATTGAATCCGGATTCTGTTTATAGTGATAAAGTTAATTTAGATGTGAATGTAGAGGAAAACTCGACAGGTGAACTATTTGCTTCTCTTGGTTGGTCTTCTTTAAATGGAATGGTAATTGAACTTGGGATTAAGGAAAATAATTTCCGTGGTAAAGGACAAAAAGTTGGAGTTACAATTTCAAGATCTGATTTACAAAAGCGTGTAATGTTCAGTTTTACTGAACCATATTTCATGGATCGTGATCTATCTGCTGGTTTTGATATATCTTATACTAGATATGATTATAACAAAAATTATGGTTATAATGTTGATGGGTTTCGTTTATCCGGACGATTAGGTTGGACATGGACACAAACTTTATATCAAACTGTAGGGTCAAGTTTACAGGGGGATTTGTATTCTGATGTTTCACCTGCACTTAAAGATTCGGTTAAATCTGGTTTTGTTCCAACTTCAAAAATTTATCAATCATTGTCTTGGTCGGATTCTACACCGGATTATTTTAATAATAATGTATGGGAATATTCTTCTGTAATAAGTAATGAATTGTCTGCTGGATTAAGTAAAGATAAATATTTTAAAAGCGACCTTGAACTTAAGACAAATTATACATTTTTGGATTATCGTGTTACTTTTGGTGTTATGGCAAATATTGGACATATAAATTCTTTTGATGAATCGTTGCCTAGAGTTTATAGGTATTTTTTAGGTGGTGAAAATTTAAGAGGTTTTGCAACTGCTGGGGCTGGATCCAGATTAAATGGAGCTTATACAGCTGGCGGAAATTCTATTATTTATGGTAATGCTCAATTTGGATTTCCAATTGGTTTTTCCAAAGAATATAATATTTCTGGATTCTTATTTTATGATTTTGGTTGGATTGCTCCACCAGATGATAAAAATTCAAAGTATTTAACAACTATTCGTGTTCCTCATGGTCTTACCTTCATAAATAAAACTGTTTTATTAAAAAGGTATAGATATATTGATAATGATGTGCGTACATCCGCAGGTTTTGGAATTTTTTGGCATTCTCCTATGGGACCGATTAAACTTACATGGGGATATCCAATAAGGTATAAAAGTTATGACGAATTAGAGCGTTTTAGATTTTCAATCAGCACTTTATTTTAGTTGATTTTTTCTTAAAAATGCTATATTTTTGGCTATCTTAGTAAGGAGTAAATAATGAAAATGAATTTTGATAAAGTTAAAAATTTTTTTAAAGTAAATAAAGCTGCTAAAATTATTGGTATCTTGGTTGGCGTGCTGTTGTTGTTAAATATAGTGCAGCTCATAAAACCAAAAAAAGTGCTGAGTATGAATGGTGCAAAGGTTGGCTTTATAAATATGGTTCAAATCCAGATGGAAGCAAAAGTAATGAAAGATTTGAATCGCCAAAATCAAGAATTTGTAAAAAAACTTGAAAAAGATGTGGAAAGAAAAAGAAAGGAATTTTCACAAACTGAGAGTAGATTGCAAAAGCAACAAGGTAGTTTATCTGCAGAAGCATTTGCAAGGAAAGTTAATGAGTTTCGTAATGATGTTATGATGTATGATAAACAAACATCTGATAAGTTACAATCAGCCAAAATGGTATATAACGAAGCATTACAAGAAATTCAGAAAGATTACTTAAACGATATTATCAATGATGTGTCTGGTGAGTACGGATATGATATTATTGTTGATGCAAATAATGCAAAGGTTTTGAATTCTGATTTTGATATTACTGATAAAGTTATTGATAAATTGGATTCAAAGATTAATTCAAAGAAAATTTCAAATAAATTTAAAAAATAATAATTTTGTAGTAAAGACCTACTAAATATATTATAATCCCCATTAATTTTATGGGGGTTTTTTGTATGAAGTTTTATACTTTTTGTAAGTTGTTTCGCTCTATTGCAGTGTCTTGTATTGTATTTATCGTAACTGGTTGTATTTCTGAATCTGATGATAGCATAATAATGCCTCGTGATAATACGGTTATTAATACTTCTAAACAATTGGATATGGATGGAATAACTGATGATACTATTAAGGATAAATATCCAAATAAATTTTCTAAGTTTGTAAAATATAGTGTGGATAGATCTTACATAAATGCTGTTGATTATCCAATGTCAATGGAAGCATATTATGCAAGTCGTTTCACAAATAAAAAAGATGACGTGAAAAAACCGGCATACTCTGTAAGTCCGATTGATTTAAAGATGAATGATGTATACATTGACGATGTAATTGAACGTATTAAAGACGCTGGTGATAATTTAGATTTGATTAAAGATGAATTATTAGTGATTCGGAAGAAATACATAGAAATATTATCTTTATCAAGATATTGTTGCAGTCATGGTATGACATTAAAACTTGAAAATATTGGAATAGATAAAGATTATATTTTTAAATTTATGATTGATGATAAACGTTTGTATGAGTTACAGAATATTTGTATGATTATTAATGATAATGATATTGCAAACTTACTTGGATCTATTGAGTTATCTGTAATTGTTCGTGATGTTCGTGATTCTTGTGTTTGTAAAAATAAAGAATCGCTTTCAAGACACCTTGAATTATTTAAGGCAATTGTTGGAAAGACGGATTTATTTAAAAGACATAATATTATTTATAAATATAAAAATGAAATTGGTGAGGTTGTTAAAAATAGTATCGGAAGGGATATGATTAATTTACTAAATACTCTTGAAAGTTGTCCATAGGTTGCGTGTTACAGTTTTAAAAATTAGGAGAAAGATATGATTGACAGTACGTTTTATACAATTTCTAATCCAATTAGTCTAAAAGATGTTGAAGTTATGACTGGTGCCTCTCTATGTGATTCAAAGTATTATAATGTTATGATAAGTGGTGTTGCAGGTCTTGAGAATTCAACAAAAAATGATATAACTTTCTTTGCAGAAAGTTCAATTTCAAAAGACTTAAATCATTCAGAATTTATTGATATGTTAAAATCTGTAACTGCTGCTGCATGTTTAATAAGTGATAAACACAAACATATCGTTCCGGATGGTATTCCCTTTTTAATTTCAAAGGATCCTAGGCGTGATCTTATTAAGATTCAAAAATATTTTTATCAAGATAAATCATATTCTGTAAAAGGTATTATGGATTCTGCATATATTGCAGATAGTGTTAAATTCATTGATAAATCTTCTGTATTTATTGGTAATTCTGCGGTAATAGAAGATAATGTTAAAATTGGAAAAAATTGTTATATAGGACATAATGTTGTTATAAAGCATGGTTGTCATATAGGGGACAATTGTTGTATTAAAGAGGGTGCTGTTATATCGCATTGTATTATGGGTAATTATGTTTCAATTGGTGAAGGATCTGTTATAGGGTCAACTGGTTTTGGTTGGCATTCTTCTTCTGCTGGTCATGTACGCGTTCCACAGGTTGGACGGGTTATATTAAAAGATTTTGTTGAAATTGATTGTAATTCTTGTGTAGATCGTGGTGCAATTGGTGATACTGTAATTGACATGGGTACAAAAATTGATAATTTGGTTCAGATCGGGCATAATAATAAAATCGGTAAAGGTTGTATATTTGCGGGTATGTCTGGTATTGCGGGATCAAGTGTTGTCGGAAATTTTGTACTTGCTGGGGCTCAATCTGGAATTTCTGGTTTTTTAAAGATTGCTGACTTTGTACAAATTGCTGCACAGTCTGGTATTTCAAGTAATATTGATAAACCGGGTTTAAAATTGCGTGGTACTCCTGCGGTCGAAGCAACATCATTTGCAAGAAGAGAAATTTTACTAAGACACATGGTGAACAATAATAAAAAATAATTAATGGGGGTATTTTTGATATGAAAAAAACAGAAAAAATAAACTTTGATATAGGTGATATTCTTAATTATCTACCTCATCGATATCCGTTTTTATTAGTTGATAAGGTTGTTAATATTGTTCCAAAAATATCGGGTGTTGGAATTAAATGTGTTTCTATGAATGAATCATTTTTTCAAGGTCATTTCCCAGGAAATCCGATTATGCCTGGGGTGCTGATGTTGGAAGCAATGGCTCAAACATGCATTATGATATATAAACCTTTTTTGGAAAAAGATGATGTTTTGTTTGTATTCTCTGGTATTGATAAAGTAAAATTCAGAAGAAAAGTTCTTCCAGGTGATGTTTTGCATATTGATATGAAAACAATTGCTTGCAAAGGACCTTTAATAAAATGTCAGGGAACAATAACTGTTGATAATGATATAGCGGTAGAGGCAGTGTTATCAGCATTCATGATTAATGAAGAGAAGAAAGCGAAGTCATAATCTCATTGTATGCAAGTTCGCTCGGTTTTTTTCCTCCTTTTATAATAAGTTTTTGCATTCCATTTTTGATCTTTTGCTTAGCAAGCATATATTTTTTCTTATCTGTTAGTAGTTCTGAACATTTTTTAAAAATATTGTCCGGATTTGCTTTTTCTTGCAACAGCTCCGTTTGAATCATTTTGTTGTTTATTATATTTATTAGTGAAGCAAATTTAATTTTAACAAAAATTCTTGCAAGCAAAGCTGTGAAATAATTGAACTTATAACTTACAATTGTTGGAACATTAAAATAACTTAATTCTGATACTACAGTGCCTGATATTGATAACGCGATATATGTTGCTGCAAATAAATTATATTTATCTTCATTATTGTTAATAATGTATGGTCGATATGATTTATTCCAATTATTAATAATATTTACTATATCGTTTTTTAAAAATGGGACTACTGGAATAAAAAATATAGTATTTTTATTTTGGTCATATATTTTTTCAACAACTTGTCTGTATGTTTCCATAATACTATATATCTCATTTTTTCTTGAGCCTGGAAGAATCGTAATAATTTTTTTATTTGCTGAATTTGGAAAATTTTTTAAAAATTTTTGTTTGTTTCCATTTAAATTTTCAATCGGAGTATATCCAATTACGGGACACTTAACTTTATTGTTATATTTTAAAAAATATTTCGTTTCAAAATTGAAAAAACATAAAATTTTATCAAATATTTTTGAAAAAATTTCTGCTCTGCTTGCCCTCCATGCCCATACTTGCGGTGCTACATAATGGATGCATATCGGACACTTAAAATCTAATTTTTTTTCTAATCTAATCCATTTAACAATATTTTTTGCAAGTGATGATCCATCAATTGTAATTATCATATCTGGTTTTATTTCAATGATGGCTTTTTTTATGTTATTTATGTTTTTGATTAATGATCGAATATTTTTTAAAACTTCAAAAAAACCCATTATTGAAAACAATTTTATATCGAATAATTTTTTAAAATTTTTACATTTATCTAAATGTTCTCCTCCTATTCCATAAAATTTAATATCACTTTTGTGTTTTTTGAAAACTGATAATAATTTTGCTCCTAATAAATCTGCCGATGCTTCAGATGTTATAATAAATACTTTTTTCTTCATTTTGATTTATTCTTTTTTGTTAAAAATTTTTTGAAATTATTTGTCTTGATATTTCTGATAAATGTGAAACTTATGAATGATATAAAAATACATTGATATATAAAGCCTTTATCACTAACAGTAATCATCGTCAGTGCGATCATCGCCCAAAATACTGTTATGGATTTGATTAAAAAATCAATATATTGTTCTTTTTCTGTCGGTGATAACTTTTGATAACAGTCGATATGTGAAATATTAAATTTTATTTTTTTCGTTTTTATATTTTTAAAATTGTTAGAATTTATAAATTCAAATATTAAGTAAATAAGAGGTATCAAAATTGACTTAATACCGGATAGAAAAACTATTCTTAAAAACATTAATATACCAATAATTGATAGTACTCTATTTATTTTTTGTGGTATCAATAAATTATTCTTTAATAAAAGATAATACATTGGTGCAATAGCTGCTAAAATAATATAATGAAATATTATTACAAATTTTGAAACAAGTAGCTGTGTATTAAATAGTATATTTGTATTGTATTTAATATTTAAAAAAATATTAGTAATTGTCAAAACCATTAACAAAGGAATTGTAATATTCAATTTATTATTATATTTAATTTTTTTTGCTTTTATTAAACGTGCTAAAACTAAATACCAAATAAAGGAAACACTAATAAGTATTATTGTATATTCTATATCCATCATCTATTTTCATATTATCATTGAAAAATAATGAAAAGCAATTATCATATCCGACCATGAAAAT
>CAUTSU010000001.1:0-18258 GCA_963541105.1 uncultured Alphaproteobacteria bacterium | reverse complement strand
TTTATTCCAACAGATTTTATTTTTTTTACAAATTCTTTTGCAGAACCATCGCAGATTGGAATTTCTCCACCCCAAGATTCAATTATTGCATTATCAATACCCATTCCAGATATCGCAGATAAAACATGTTCAATCGTATGAATATTTCTAATATTTGAACATCCGGAATTTGCATTGATGTTTTCAATATTCAATTCAATTATTTTTTTATTTTCCATATCAACAAATTTAATTCCTGTATCTGTTTCTGCCGGTTTAACACAAATTCTTACGATTTTGCCAGAGTGTTGACCTATACTTTTTATACAAAAACTTTTATTTAAAGTGTGTTGAAGTTTATAATTAAAATTATTCATATAATCTCCTTAATTTTTAATTAACGAGAAAATAAATTTTAAAAATTTATTCTCATCTTTTATTTTTAATTGTACAGAAAATACTTTAATATAATTCTTATACTTATTTGGAATTTTTACATAATCCTTATCTGTTGTAAATATATCATATTCTGATGAATATTTATTTATAATCTTTTTTATATCGTTGTTTTTATAATTATAATGATCTGGAAATATAAGTGTCTTATCTGGTTTTAATTTGATGCTTTCCATAGATTTAAAAAATTTGTCCGGTCTTCCAATAGAGCAAAATGCAAATATTTTTTTATGATTGTTTTTTATGTAATTTAAATTTGGTACAATATCTCCATGGAATATTTGAATATTTGAATCTTTTAATAGTTTTGATGTTTGATTTTCATCACTTCTTATAATAATTGCTGCATTACTTTTTTTTATTCCAGATTTAATACTTTCACGAAGTGGACCTGCTGGTAAAATAAAACCATTCCCAAAACCAATATTACCATCAACTACACAAATATTTGTTGATTTTTTTACTGTTTCATTTTGCATTCCATCGTCCATAATTATTATATCTGGATTTAGTATTTCAGCCCTCTTAATTGCAATTTTTTTATTTTTATTAATAATTACGTTAATATTTTTATAATCTGACAATTTTTTTGCAATCATTAATGGCTCATCACCTGTATCTATTGAAGAGTGTTTGTTAATATCGATAATTGTTGCATTATTTTTATTTGTTAACTTTCCATTATAACCTTGCATAACTATACATATTTTAAAATGATTTTTTGCAAGAATATGTGCAAGTTTTAAGACAACTTGTGTTTTTCCAGTACCGCCAATATTAATATTTCCAACACATATTACTTTACATTTTGGAGTATATGAAAACAAAGATTGTATAAATAAATTTATCTTCGAAAGAACATTGTAGACAAAAGACAACGGCAATAATACTACAGAAATAATATTAACAGAATTCCAAAAATGTGGCTGTCTCATTTTAATATATCATTGTAGTTTTTTATCTAAAATTATTTTAATTGTGTCAAAAATTCTTTCTTTTACATTTGCTTTTGACATTACGAAATCATAAGAACGATTAATAATATCTTTAACATCTTCAGTGTTATTTTTATCAAAGCAACGTAAAACTATTTCTCCTAACTGTCTGTCATTTCTTAATCCAACTATTACTTGTTTTTCTAACATTTCATCAACAATATCTTGAAAGTTTTGATAATATTTTCCTGTGATAGTTACACTTTTTAATTGCATTGGTTCAATTGGGTTACTTCCACCTAAATTAACAAGTGATCTTCCAACAAAAACTATATCTGCAATCGAATAAAATATTCCCATTTCTCCAAGAGTGTCTGCAATATAAACATTTGTGTCTTTTGTAATTTTTTCACCCTTTGATCTTACAGCAATATTTAAATTATATTGCTTTGCAATTATACATATTTCTTCTGCACGATTATATTGACGTGGGCATAGTATTAATAAAGCTTCTGGATATTGTTTTATAACTAGTGAATGTGCTGCAAAAACACTATGTTCTTCTGCTCTATCTGTTTTGTGTGTTGATCCAGCAACCCATCTTAACCTATCACCAATCATATCTTGAATTTCTTTTAATTTTGTTTCATTTGGAACTAGTGGAGCTGCAGAATATTTTAAACTTTCAAAATTTTTAATTTTATTGTGATGTTCTGGAGTAACTAACTGTTTTAAAATTTTTTCATCAACTTTTGATGTTGCAAACACAAAATTAAATGCTGAAATCATTTCATTAAATAATTTTTTTCCTAAAGTACTAGAAAATTTTTTGAATGTTTTTTTCGTAATCCTAGCATTTAATAAAAACATTGGAATATTATGTCTTTTAGCTGATGAAAGTAATGTTGGCCATAATTCAGAATCTATAAAAAAACCAACTGATGGCTTCCAATAATTCATAAATCGCTCGATACAAAATGGAATATCGACAGGAATAAATTGGCAAATAAAATTTGGATTGTTTTTAAATTTGTTTGGAATGACCTTGTCTGCATTATGACTTGAATAAGTGATTAAAATTTTATTATTAGAATATTTTTTCAAGGTATCGTGCATAAATGACATTGCACTGTTAAGCTCTCCTAATGATGCTCCATGAAACCAAATAATCTTACCATTTGGACGAGGTAGCGATGCTTTTCCAAAACGTTCCGAAAATCTTTTTGGATTTATATTTTCT
Source organism: uncultured Alphaproteobacteria bacterium (assembly GCA_963541105.1). Taxonomy (GTDB): domain Bacteria; phylum Pseudomonadota; class Alphaproteobacteria; order Rs-D84; family CASDRH01; genus CAUTVF01. The sequence continues at coordinate 15,648 of CAUTSU010000001.1, read as the reverse complement.
TTACCTTTGCTCTGTCTGTATTTTAAGTATAGATAAATTACAGGATACATTAAAGTTATCAATATTTTGTACGCATATGTCATTTTATTCTCCTTAAATTTTAGTTTGTTTAATTTTCCCAATTCTTTGCATTTTACCGTATGCCCTAGATTCTTCAAAAGTTTCTGGCTCTATTAATGGTAATTTACACTCTTTATCCAGCTTTTGCTGTTCAGATATCATAATTTTCTGTAATTCAATTTTTATCTGTTCTTGTTTGCTTTTAAAATCATCCTCGGTTATAAGGATTGGTTGTCCAAGTTTTGCAATAACCTTGGAAAAAGGTTTTATAATCATACACCTATCCCAACTGTTGATTATTTTAGCATTTTTTGCAGAAATGTACAAAGGTATAATCGGTACCCTAGCTTTCATTGCAAAATAAAATGGGCTATTTGTTGCAATATTAAACCTAGGTCCAATTGGACCATCTGGGGTAAAACCAAGGATATGTCCTTCTTTTAAAATATTAATTGAATCCCTTATTGTTGATGGAGTTGCGTAGAACGTTGATCCCCAGATAGGTGTAACTTTATTAAAAGAAAAAATTTTTGCGATCAATTTACCATCAGGATGTTTAGAAAATAATCCAAACATTTTTTTTCCTGTTTTTCTAATTAGTAGTGGTGGAATCATAAAACGTCCATGCCAAAATAATAATATATATCCAGTATTTTTATATTTTGTTAACATCTCAAAATTAAGTTTTTTTATACGTAATGTTAAGAATATTATTCTGATAATTTTTGATATTATGAATGCAACTATACTAATGAATATGTTACTACGAATAACAGATTTTGTAAGATTTTTGAAATTAAATTTTAATTTTTCAATTTGCTGTTTAAACATATCACTTATTTCTTTCTAAGATGTGCCTTCCGATCTTAAAGATTAATATTGAATATTTCAAGTTGTTACTATTATTTCCAAATTTTAATTACTTGATTTTAAATGTCAAAAACATAATATCAATAATATGTTTTTTGGGTTGATATCTAATAAAAAATCATCTTACAACACCGGCATAGTTACAGAAAATTATGTTAAGTCTTATCTTTTAAAAAAAGGATATCAAATTCTTTCTAGTAGATGGAGGTATAATAACAAAAAAGGTACTGGATTAGGAGAAATTGACATAATTACGAAAAGAGAAAATACAATAACTTTTATAGAAGTCAAAGCAAGAAACAACATTGATAATCTTTTTTATTCTATTTCTCCTATTCAACAAAAACGAATAATAAATTCAGCAATCGTATTTATGTCAAAACAGCAACAATATATTAATTATAATATGCAGTTTGATGCAATTTTTGTGTTAATATCCAATAAACAAAAAGAAATTACCCATATTGAAAATGCTTTTGATGCATCAAATATTCAAAGTATGATCGGTTTATAAGGAGAAATATTATGTTATATTTTTTAATTTTGCTAATTTTATTTACTTCTTCTGTTGTTATATTCCTTTTTTATAAAGAAAATAAAAGGTTATCTGGGCAGAATATAAAATATAAATCTGATCTAGTAAATCTTCAGAAATATTTTGAAGAATATAAGCAAGATAAAGATAATTTAAGAATGGTTTTTCAAAATTTATCAAATGATATTATTCAAAATCAGAATAAAATTATGTCTGAAGAGCAAAAAAAGACATTAGAGTTTGTTTTAGATCCATTTAAAAATAAATTAAATGATTTTCAACAAAAAATTGACATCTTACATAGAGATGGTATTTCAAATAAAGTAAGCTTTGAAGAACAGTTTAAAACTTTATTAAAGTTAAATGAAAATTTAAGTATAGATGCTAAAAATTTAACTGATGCTTTAAAAAATAATAAAAAATTACAAGGTGATTGGGGAGAATTTCAATTAGAACAGATATTAGAATTATCAGGTTTACAAAGAGAAGTGCATTATACATATCAACAGAATTTTAAAACAGAAGATGGTAAAAATATTCGACCAGATTTTATTGTGAAATTACCAGATAATAGGACAGTGGTAATAGATTCAAAAGTGTCTTTACATGATTATATAGAGTATATGAAAAGTGAAGATGATGATATGCGAAAAATGTACTTGAGAAAACATGCAAGCTGTATTAAAGATCATATGAAAAGATTATCCAGTAAGGATTATCAAATTAATATTCAAAAAAATAATGATATTACATCGCTTGATTATGTTGTAATGTTTTTACCATATGAAAGTGCATATGTAGATGCAATTAAAACAGATAAAGACATATATTCATTAATGGCAGAAGAGCAGGTTGTAATTGCAACTCCATCATCATTATTTCCAATTTTAAAAACAGTTGAAAATTTATGGAAACTGGATAAACAAAATAAAAATGTGACAGAAATTGCAAAAATTGGAGGAGATTTATACAATAAATTTGTTGCTTTTAACGAGGATATGCAAAAAATTGAAAATAATATTTTATCAGCACATAAATCATACAAAGATGCATATGATAAAATTAATTCTCCTCGAGGAGCTATGTATTTGGCGGATAAATTAAAAAAACTTGGTGCTAAAACAAACAAAACTATTGAGCTCCCTGTTGGGGATAATAGCTGATCTAAAATTGAAACCTTAATAGATAAATTCAAAAACTTGACATCAATAGAATTTATTGTGAAAATGCAAGTGCGAAATGGGTGTAAGTAGTACCTATCTGGTCAGATTGGGAACAAAGCAGCCAAGGTATAAATTACAGGTCATTTCGCACTATGTTTAAATATCAGCTTATGCAACTTTTCTTGTACTTTTGCATATCAACTCGCCTTTATCATTCATTTTACAAAGACCCGCTGTAATAAGTTTTTCCCTTGCTTCATGAAATATTATATTCTTTATTTTATCTGATATTTCTTTATTGCTTTTATTTGTAATATTATCTTCAAACATGTTATGTCTTATTTGTAGGCAGGTATAAGCACCAACTAAATCCTCATATGGCAAGGATTCTATACATCCTGTTGTTTTACAACTTGTTTTAGTACTTAATACTTGTTTTAAATTAACTACTTCAGAGTTTTTATTAACCCACACAATTTCACTTAAAACTATGTCAATTGTATTCATTAATACCTTTATACTCTTTTCACTGTATTTTTGTGTTTTATCTTTATCCATTTCCCTGCCTTTGTTTCCTTATTTGCTCTCTGCTAAATGATATTTTGTACATATACGTAATACCAATTTACGGACTTGTATCAAACAAATGATTCTTATGTCAAGGAAAAAATGTCATGAAAAGTATTATTTTTCCAAATAATATTATTAAAATGTCATTGACAGTCATAAAAAGGTATTTTATAACGTGCTTAATTTATTAAAGAGTTGAAGTTATGGCGTTGTTTTTATCTTCATTTGAAAATAAAATTGATAGTAAAGGGCGGGTATCTGTTCCATCTTCATTCAGAAGTGCTGTGAAAATGGATGGTAACCAACAAAGTGTGGTTCTTTATCGTTCTTTTACTTCAAATTGTATAGAAGGTTGTACAATGTCCCGTATGCATGAATTATCAGAAGCAGCAGATAATTTAGATATTTTTTCAAAACAAAAAGAAGATTTAAGTACTTTGCTTTTTGCAAGTGCTAAGGAATTACCTTTTGATGTAGCTGGAAGAATAATTATTCCACAAGATTTTCTTGAAGCTGTTGGAATAAGCGATACAGCATTATTTGTTGGTAGGGGTAAGACATTTCAAATATGGAATAAAATCGAATTTGAAAAACTTCAAAAAGTTGTTTTAGATAATGCAAAAAAAATACCTCCATCTTTGAAATTAAATAAAGTATAGTTATTTATAAATCTGAATTAAAATGAATAGCAAGAATCATATTCCTGTGTTGTTGCATGAAGCTATAACCTCTCTTGGTATAAAAGATTTTGGAGTATACGTTGATGCAACATTTGGGGCCGGTGGATATAGTCAAGAAATATTAAGCCGAAATAATACTGTCAAGGTTGTTGCATTTGATAGGGACAAGTCTGTAGAGGATTTTGCACGTAATTTGAAAAAGCAGTATAAAGATAGATTTGAATTTATAAACGATAAATTTTCAAACATTTGTAACCATATAAATTATTTTATTGATGGAGCGGTTTTTGATATCGGTGTTTCTTCAATGCAAATTGATAATGCAGATCGTGGTTTTTCGTGCAATAAAGATGGAAAATTAGATATGAGAATGGATAACTCCTCCGGAATAACTGCATATGATATTATTAATACATTCTCAGAAAATCAGCTGGCAGATATAATCTATGCTTTTGGGGAAGAGCAAAAAGCAAAATATATATCAAAACAAATTGTTTCACATAGGAAAATTAAATCAATTATTACCACATTTGATTTAGTTGAAGTTTTGTCGTCTTGTGTTTCATTTAGTCAGAGATCATCATGTATTAAACGAGTTTTTCAAGCTTTGCGGATATATGTAAATGATGAATTAAATGAGTTACACACTGCACTTTGTGAAATATCATCAATTATAAAAACTGGTGGTATATTGTCTGTAGTTACTTTTCATTCACTGGAGGATAGAATTGTAAAAAATTTTTTCAAACCTAAAAACAATACTAATAGATATGTTATTGATGATATCAGTTATTCTACAAAAGAACTATTTAAAAAAATTCAAAAAAAAGTTATAATCCCAAGTGATGTAGAAATTAAAAATAATTCACGCAGTGCGTCCGCAAAATTGCGTTATGCTGAGAAAATATAATATATGGACAATTTAATTATAAGGTTTTTAAAAAAAATAAAAGAATTAATTAATGCAGATTCAACTTTTGTCTTAAAAGTTTCTTTTATTTTTATGCTAATAATTATAATACTCACATTTGTTACACAATACAACAACACTATGTTAGAAAAAAAACAAAAACATGTAGGTAAACTTATAGTTCTGTTAGAAAATGATATAAGGATTGTTACATCAGATTATGTTTCTTTAATATCTCCTTCTAATTTAAAACAATTAAGTGATTTTTATTTACCATCATTTCGAAATATTAAATCATCTGATAAAATTAGAATAAGTGAATTTAGATAATATGAAAAATCAGATTGATCCAAATAAGGATATTTCATATAAATTTATTAATGATAATTTGCACTCTGTAAATAGACGGGTGTATATTAGGTTGTATTTCATAAATATAGTTATTTCTATAACATGTATATTTATATGTTCAGTAGTGGTTAATTTGTTATTTCACAATGTTACAATACCTTCATTTGTACTTTTTAATAATTCTAATATTTCTCATATAAGTAAAAAAATACGCCGTGATATTGTTGATAGACATGGGAATAAAATAGTTATGTCGATTCCGTCATTAAATCTTTATGTAAATAGTCGTAGAATTCAAAATTCTAAAGATACTGCAAAAAAATTAATAAAAATATTTCCTGATCTGTCTTATGATTATTTAATAAGTGTGTTTAATAATAAAAGGTCTTTTACATACATAAAACGTAAATTGCCAATCAAGTTAGAAGCTAAAATTAGAAATATAAATGATGATGGTATTGGATTAGAAAAGATTTATGAACGTACATATCCACATAATGAATTATTTTCTCACATAATTGGTAATGTAGATATTGATAATAATGGAATATCTGGTATTGAAAAAGGTTTGAACAATTTAATCATAAAAAACGATCCTAAACCTGTGCAGTTATCTTTGGATATTCGTATACAAGAAATAATAAGGACGGTTTTATTAGATGGGTTGGATAAATATGGTGCAAAATTTGGTGCGGCTATTTTTATGAATATTCATACTGGGGAAATATTATCACTTGTATCTTTACCGGATTATAATCCAAAGAAACCAAGTATTGCTTTATCAGATTCTAAATATAACAATCATATAACATTCGATACTTATGAACATGGCTCTGTATTTAAAGTTTTTACTTCTGCTTTAGCTATTAATAATGGTTTTACTGATATTGATCCGATTCCAATATATGATGTAGGAAAACCATTTAAAATAGGAAATAAAACTATTCATGAAGAATTTATTTTTCAACGATATGTAAAATTTTCTGATATCCTTGTAAAATCTTCAAATATAGCTTCTGCTCGGGTTGGGTTAGAGTTGGGTTCTGTAAAACAACAAGAATTTTATAGTAAGTTGGGATTTTTTGATTATGTACATAATATAGAAATACCAGAACTTAGCAAACCAATTTATAAATCCCCAGAAGCTTGGGATGATGAAGTTGTTGCAACGGCTGCTTATGGGTATGGGTTAGCAGTTACCCCATTACATACAATTATTGCATTTAATGCAGTTGTAAATGATGGAATCATGATTTATCCAACACTTTTAAAAGTAAATAAAAAGATGGAGGATTTAGAAAATTCTTATTTGAATAAACATAATAGAATAGTTTCATTATCAACATCAAAGTTGCTTAGAAAATGGCTTCGTGAAACAGTTACAAAAAATAATAAAAAAGATATAGATCCTGGCAATATAAAAATTGGCCGGAAAACTGGAACAGCAGAAAAATTAGTTAATGGAAAATATAGTAATGATTTGTTTAGAACATTCTTTGTTGTTACATTTCCAATTGATAATCCAAAATATTCTATGCTAGTTTTATTAGATGAACCGACAAAAAATGAGAATGGATTTTTATGTAGATTATCTGGTTGTAATGTTGTTCCACTTACTAAGGAAATTTTGAAAAAGCTTGCTGTTTATTTAGTTTTGGACTAAACTGGGAGGCATTTAGTTTTTAATAATTTTAAATGGGAATAAGTTATGCTTTACTATTTTTTTGTTCAAATGAATAATGATTTATTTCCATTCGGAAATTTGTTTAAATATATTTCATTTCGTATGGGTGGGGCTTTATTGACTTCACTATTGTTGTTTTTGCTTTTTGGTAATTGTTTTATATCGTTTATAAAAAAAATGCAAATTGGTGGGCAACCTATACGTGAATCTGGTTTAATCCCTGAAAATCATCTGTTGAAAAGCGGGACTCCCACAATGGGTGGACTATTGATTATTTTGATTTTTATAATTTCTGTAGCTCTTTGGTGTAACTTAAATAATGCCTTTGTTTTGATAGTTACTTTACTGGGATTATCCTTCTGCTGCATTGGGTTTTATGATGATTTTATGAAAATAAGAAAAAAGAATGCATACGCATTAAGTAAGAAATTCAGAATTGGGGCAGAGATAATATTTTCACTTGTTGCTGTTTTTTGTATTACGAAATATTTACCATCCGGATTGAATACTTCAATATTTTTTCCTTTTGTAAAAGATTTAATCTTTGATTATGGATTATGGTTATTTATTCCATTTGGAATTTTTGTAATAGTGGGTTCTGCAAACGCTGTAAATATAACTGATGGATTGGATGGTTTGTCTTCACTTGTTTCAATTAACGTTTCTATTGTACTTTTGATATTAGCGTATATTTTTGGTAGATTTGATTATTCAATGTATTTGCATTTCCCCAATATCATTGGTGTGTCAGAATTATCTATATTAATGTCCGCTTTAATTGGGTCTTTATTAGGATTTTTGTGGTATAACTCAAAACCTGCACAAATATTTATGGGGGATACTGGATCTCTTGCAATTGGTGCAATAATCTCAGGGGTTGCTATAATTTTAAAATCAGAATTTGTTTTTGCAATTTCTGCAATAGTTTTAATAGTTGAGTTATTGTCATCTTTAATTCAAATTATTTCTATAAATTGTTATGGTAAAAAAATATTTCTTATGGCTCCATTACATCATCATTTTGAGTTAAAAGGTATGAAAGAAGAAAAAATTGTTATTAGATTTTGGATTTTATCAATAATGTGTGCATTAATTGCGTTATCAACTTTGAAAATAAGGTAAAAAAATGAAGAAAAAAGAAAATTTATTTGGAAAAACTGTAGCCATCTATGGTTTGAGTAAGACTGGTTTGGCTGCTGCCAATGCTTTAAAAAAAAGAGGAGTATATGTAATTGCTTGGGATGACAATGAGGAAGCACAAATACTTGCAACTCAAAATGATATAACTTTGAAAAATTTGCACGATTATAATTTTTCTAATATTGATTATCTTATATGGTCTCCTGGTATTCCTCATACCTTACCAAAACCAAATCCAATTGCCATGAAAGCGAAACAGGCTGGAGTTGAAATAATATCTGATATTGAAGTTTTTATTAATTTATTCCCTGATTATAAATATATTGGTATTACTGGGACAAATGGAAAATCCACTGTAACAGGGTTAATACACCATATTTTAAATTGTTCGGGCAAACATTCTGCAGTTGGTGCAAATTATGGTATTCCTGTGTTTGAATTGCCAATTTTACCAGATGACGGTATATATATTTTTGAGTTATCAAGTTATCAAATTGAATTGACTCCATCCTTGAATATGTCTTGTTCTGTCTTGACTAACATATCTCCAGATCATCTGGATAGACATAAAGATATGAATGGATATGCAAATGTAAAGTCTAGAATTTTTAACAGGACTGATATTAAACAACATTACAATGTGATTTGTATAGATGATGAATATAGTAAGAAAATTTTTAAAAAAGTTAGCGGTAATGTTAAAAATATTACAATTCCTGTTTCAACAAAGCGAAAAATTGAAGGAATATATGTAACATCTGACGGTATTTTAAAAGATAATTTTTTTGAAAAAGATATAAATGTTTTGGATTTAAAAACAGTTACTAATTTACTTGGTAAACATAATTGGCAAAATATTGCAAATTGTTATGCTGTATCTCGATGTTATAAAATAGCAATTGGTAAGTTTATAAAAGCGGTAAGCTCTTTTATTAATCTTCAACACCGTATGGAAACGGTACAAATTCCTGAATGTTTTGGTAATATTTTGGTTGTAAATGATAGTAAAGGTACGAATGCTGATGCTACTCAATATGCACTTGAAGCTTATAATGAAATATATTGGATAGCAGGAGGGAGACCAAAAACAGATGGAATTGATCCTTTAATGTCACTAATAAATGATACAAAGATTATTCGTGGTTATATGATTGGGGAAGCCACTTCTGCTTTTCATAAACTTGTTAAAAATAAAATAAATTCATATAGATGTTGGAATATGAAATGTGCTGTGAATAAAGCATTTAAACATATATTAAAAGATTTGAAAAAGGGGGTTGTAACACATCCAACTTTATTATTATCTCCATCTGCTACATCTTGGGATCAATATAAATCTTTTGAAGATCGCGGTGATGATTTTAAGAAATTAATTTTACAAATTGCAGATAAGTACTCTAATAAGTATATAAAAAAATAAATGATACGAGCTTTGTTTAATAATTGGTTTAGTCAAATTGATAGACAATTTAGATTTCTTCTATCTGCTATTTTAATAATTGGGTTTGTTATGGCGTTTTCTGCATATCCATACACTCGTGCAGAATATATATTGATTAAAAAATTTATGATATATATGCCAGTGTCTTTGATTTTTATGTATGTAATTTCATTCTTTGATAAACAAAATCTTAAAAGATTATCTTATATTGGGTATTTAATGATTCTGTTATTAATATCACTTAATTTTATTGGACATACTATAAAAGGATCTACTAGATGGATTTCTTTATTTTCTTTTACTATACAGCCTTCTGAATTATTAAAGCCATTTTATTGTATTATTGCAACTTCGCTTATAGTAAATATAAAAGATGCTTTGAAAAAATTTAAAACGTATAAAGTCAAACAATTTATGATTCCTTGTTTTTTTTATTTCTTAATAACATTAATTATTTTATTTAGTATATACAAGCAACCTGACATAGGAATGACCTTTACTTTCATATTTATAGTTGTAATTCAATTGTTTATAGCGGGTTTAAAATGGAGATATATATTTTTTCTCGCGATCTCTTCTTTTTTTATATTGATGGCTGGGTATTTTCAAAATCATCATGTAAGATCGCGTATAAATAAATTTATATCTTCTGATGTGAATAATTTTGATCAACAAGGTATAGCAATAAGAGTTATAAAAGAATCTGGAATAACAGGAAAAAGTAATAGTTTGTTATTAAAACAATATGTTCCAGATGTGCATACAGATTTTATTTTTACTGCATTTTGTGAAAGCTTTGGTTTAATAGCTGGGACTTTTTTAATAATGTTGATGTTTTTATTTATAATACGTGGTTTTAAATTACTACGAAAATTATCTGGTGATGATTTTAGTATTATTCTTGGAAGTGGAATACTAGCCTTTTTATATTTTCAAATCACTGTTAATTTATTTTCTAATTTGAGAATTGCACCACCAACTGGTATGGTATTGCCATTTATTTCTTATGGTGGTTCTGGATATTTGTCGTCGTCTATATCAGTTGGGATTTTATTATCCCTGTTTCGTGTTAATCTTCCGAAAGAGTTAAATATTGTTGAAAAGAATAAGATTGGTTAGTTTATGTTTCAAAAAATAATTTTTGTGTCAGCTGGTGGAACTGGTGGTCACATATTCCCTGCATTAACCTTAAGTAATAAATTAAAAAAACAAGGGTATAAGTTATATTTTATCACAGATAAAAGAGGGTTGAGATTTCTATATGATTGCAAAAACAATAATTTGTTTGAAAGAGTATTTACAATTCCTGCATCTGGTTTTGCTGGAAAAAGTATTGTTTACAAGTTGAAAAGTATTTTTAATGTCTTAATTGGCTTACTTATTAGTATAGTAATTGTGTTAAGATTTAAACCTAAGTTATCAATAGGTTTTGGTGGATATACTACAGTACCAGTAATTATTATATCAAAACTTTTATGTAAAAAAGTGATTATACATTCTGCGGATACTGTTTTTGGCTTATCGAATAAAATTTTATCTTTTTTTTCCGATAAGATTTGTACTTCATTTAAAGAAGTAAAAAATATTCCAAATAGTAATATTAATAAAGTTGTATTTACTTCCCTGCCAGTACAAGAAGATTTTTACAAATATGCTAACGCTCCTTATTTAATAAAAGACAATAAAATTAAAATCTTAATTACTGGGGGTTCTTTAGGTGCAAGTTCTTTATCAACACCTATTGCTCTTGCAGTACAAGCTTTGCCAATAAAAATTAAAAATAGATTACATATATATCATCAAGTGTATTCTGATTCACTTCATGAAGTCATAAAAATTTATAAAAAAAATAATATTTCCGCCGATGTTGCTACTTTTTTTAATAATATACCAAATTTATTAAAAGGGTGTAATTTATTTATTGGAAGGTCAGGTGCGAGTACAATACACGAGTTAATGATAATTAAACGTCCATCTATTTTAGTTCCATTAATTCATAAGGATAGACACCAAATATTTAATGCTGAAGTACTTGAAAAAACAGGTGGAGCTATAATTGTCTTGCAAGATGATAATTTTGTAGATAGTCTGAAAAGCTCACTTTTGTATTTATTATCAGATAAATCTAGATTGAATGTTATGTATAAAAATTTACAGCAGATTAAATTTGAAAATTCAATTTTTAAAATGCTAGAAATAGTAAATAATTTTATGAGGTAATAATTGATAACCAATAAATTTGATAGTATTTTGATTAACTCTACTGATTTTTTAAAAACAATTGTTAAAAAAGATAAGTTGTTTCATTTAATCGGTATAGGTGGTTGTGGAATGAGTGGAATTGCAAAAGTAATGTTAGAAATGGGTTATAATATTCAAGGTTCTGACATTCATGAAAGTGATTATACGAAAGAGTTAAAACAAGTTAATGGTGACATTCAAATATTTTTTAATCATTCTGAGAATAATGTTAAAGATGCTGATATCATAATTTTTTCAGATGTTGTTGATGATAGTAATCCTGAATTACAATATGCGTTGCAATATAATATTCCAATAGTTCAAAGGGCTTTGTTTTTGGATTATTTAATGACTTTATCAAAAATAAGTATTGCTATTTCTGGTACACATGGAAAAACAACAACGACATCTTTTATATCAATTTTACTTCAAGAATCTGGTAAATGTCCTACATTTATTAATGGTGGTATAATAAATATATATAAATCTAATGCAAAATCTGGGAATGGAAACTTTTCGGTTTATGAAGCATGTGAAGCATTTGGGAATATTCAATATTTTAATCCATCGATTTCTGTTGTTACAAATGTGGAATTAGACCATATGGAATTTTATAAAACTCAAGATAACTTATCTGAATATTTTAACCAATTTATTAATAGAACCAAAGATTTATGTGTGATAGATATTGATACAAAACTGTCAAAAGATTTATATGATAAAAATAAAAAATTACAGAAAATAAAAGCAGTTTCTTTAAATAATATATCTGCTGATGTATTTGCAAAAGATATATGTGTTGCACTTAATAGTACGTCATTTATTGCTGTGTTAAAATTATCAAATACAGAAACAAAAGAGTTGTCAATAGAAATTCCAGTTATCGGAAATCATAATGTTAAAAATGCTTTATGTGCTATTTATATTGGAAAATATATAGGATTATCAGATTCTGAAATACAACAATCTTGTAAAAAATTTACTGGTAATAAGCATAGATTTTCAAATGTTGCTACGGTTAATGGTATATCTATAATTGATGATTATGGACATCATCCAAGTGAAATACTATCTGTAATTAATACTGCTAAGACTATCATTTCTCCAAATTCTGATATTACTGTTATCTTTGAACCACATAAATATAGTCGTTTTGCTACATGTTGGGACGGGTTTAAAAAAGTTTTTTCTGGTGTTACTAACTTAATTATCACACCGATTTTTGAATCTGGGGAAAGTAAAATTCCTGGTATAACTCAAGATAATTTTGTAAAAGAAATGTTATCTATGAAAAATTCAAAACTTAAAAATTGCGTTGCTGTTAAATCTTTTGATGATATTGTTTCATACATAAACAAGTTTTGTAAGGAATTTGATTTGGTTTTATCTTTTCCAGCAGGAGCTTTGAAAGATTATATATATTCGATTCCGGCACAAATTGAAATGTTTAATAGAAAACATATTTAGAATTTTATGAATGGCAAATTTTAAAGATTCATCTATAGAATTATTAAAAAGACTCCCAAAATGTAAGGGTGATTTGAAACCCAATATTAGTATTGCAAAATATAGTCGTTTTAAAACTGGTGGCAATGCTGAAATATTGTTTATACCAGCAAATGAAGATGATTTAAAATATTTCTTAGAAAATGTTTCTATGACTGTTCCAATAACTATAATAGGGATGGGATCTAATATTTTAATTCGCGATGGTGGAATATCAGGTGTTACCATAATTCCGACCAATTTTAATAAAATTAATATTAATAATGAAAATCAAACTATTGAATGTGGATGTTTTGCTGGATCTATGTTAGTTGCACAAATGGCAAAAAAATCTTCTATTTGTGGATTGGAATTTTTGTATTGTATACCCGGAACTGTTGGTGGTGGTGTAAAAATGAATGCAGGGTGTTTTGGGTTTGATTATTCAAATATTCTACAATCTGTTATGACAATGGATTATAAAGGGAATTTAAAAATATATTCTAATCTTAATTGTGGATTTGGTTATAGAAAATCATCAATACCAGATAAAGAAATTATTATTTCAACTATATTACAAGGGCATGTAGATAAAAATATTACCCCTGATATAATTGAAAAAAATATGATTAATTTAATGAATAAGAAGAAGATTTCCCAACCAGTAAATGAATTATGTGCTGGATCTTCATTTAAAAATCCAGATGATTATAATGCTTGGGAATTAATCAGAAATACAGAGGCTAATAAATTAAGTAGGGGTGATGCGAGAGTTTCTGATAAACATAGTAATTTTATAATTAATTCTGGAAAAGCTACTTCAGCAGATATCGAAGATTTAGGTGAAGAAATAAGACAGATGGTTTATGAAAAGACAGGGATAATGTTACAATGGGAAATAAAAATTATTGGTGAAAGATAAATCAATATTTTTTAATTTTTACAATTTTATGTAGTAATATAAAAATTGTAAAATATAAAAAAGCACTGATTGTTGTTATTTTTAATAACTCTATGATTTTACCATATATTGACAATTGAAACCAGTAATTCAATGCTTTTAATTTCATATATTTTGTAAATATCGCCATGGCGATACTTGCAATGACGGATTTAGTTATAAATTTAATTGTTGGTGTATCAATTTTACAAAAATTATTTTTATACATTATCCAATATAGAATTGTAAAATTAGTTATAGTAATTATTACGGATGTAACTGTAATACCTAAAAAACCCAATATTTTAACAAAAATACAAGAAAATATTATATTTAGAGCTGCACAAATAGCGGCGATTTTCATAGGGGTTTTTGTATCATGTTTTGCATAAAATACGATTGATACATATCTGTTTAATGAAAGAAATGGTAAAGCAATTGATAATATACTTAATGCACTACTAACTGATTTAACATCATTAATATTGAATGCTCCGCTTTTATATACCAAATCTATTATTAAATTTCCTATTATTACAATTCCAACAGTTAAAGGTATTATTAAAAATAAAACTGCCCTGCATGCTTTATTGAAATAGTATACAATTTCATTGTTATTTTCGGCTGCTGAAATTTTTGGAAATAATACTGTACCAACGGCAATACCAATGATCCCAAGTGGTAATTGAACAAATCGTTCGGCATAATAAATCCAACTAATTGCACCTGCAATACTTGATGCAAAAAATGTAGAAATCATCATATTTATGTTATAAATTCCACCGCTTACAATTCCTGGTATAATATTTTTTAAAAATAGTTTTATATTTGTATCTAACAGTGTTGTTCTAATATTTTGATAAAAAAAACTAATTGAATGTGGTACAATCCCAAATCCGTTTTTTCTATTTGCATAAAACAAAGTTAATGCTTGAATAACCCCACCAATTGAAAATGCAATTGCACCCCATAATGCAACATTTAAAGAATAATATCCTGAAAATAATATTCCAAGTATACTGATAGTATTTGTGATTATTGGTGAAAATGCAACTAAACAAAATTTGTTTTTTGTTTCCAATATTCCTGAGAAAAAACGTGTGATTGATATAAACAATAAAAACGGAAAAGTTATTCTGCATATCATTACAAGATTATTGAATATTTGCGTTTCTCCTTTTATCCCTCCTGCAAATAATGTAACCAAGAATGGCATAAAAATAATCGTAATAATTGTAAATATTAATAGTATATAAAATAGTATAGATAAAACATTTTGTAAGAAATCTTTTAATTCTATTTGATTATTTTTTTTATCAATTTTTGATAATATTGGTATGAAAGAGTTGTTAAATGCTCCATCTGCGAAAATCGATCGAAAAGTGCTTGGTATCCTTGTAGCAATTAAAAATATATCTGCTACTCTATTACTTCCTACAAAGTGGGCCAAACATATATCTCGTATTAAGCCTGTAATACGGCTTATCGATGTCATTAATCCAACGATAATTGAATTTTTAATAAAATTATGTTTTGTACTGATTTTAAACATTGTTTATTTATACTTATTACATAAAT